>NZ_JACGVM010000005.1:0-235604 GCF_014077195.1 Colwellia sp. BRX9-1 | reverse complement strand
CGTCGAACACAACGCGCCACACAATGGTAATAAGGTGTGTCTACTAAACTGATTTGTTGCTTCCTTGGCGTGGCCATAACTCACCTAAGATAAAGTAGCTTGATTACTTTAGCGTAGTACAAAGGGAAAACTTGTTCAATTTAGGATGAGTGTCTGTTGATTTTTTGTTAGATAGCAATAGACCTCATTAACTCCGAAAACTAACAAAATAACTTTCAATACATTGTTTTAAATTTAATTTTTTATATATGAAATAAAAAAAATTCATTACGGTCTTATTAGCCTAACGTATATTAATTTTGAGTTTTATCTATAACTCAATGAGTTCTGATGAGGATAATGGATAAGTTTGTGAGCCCTGCTCACAGTATAAAAATTTTTGAAGTCTTCTATGGTCATAGTTGCCTATATCCATCGAAATCACAATATAGCAAGTTTTTAATGGCCCTATTATTTTTTAGCAAAAAAATGACAAGGTTCAAATGAATAATTACTCGCTGTCTATTTACTATATGAATGTAATCCATATAGTTACGGTTATATTATTTAACAGGTGTTTAAATGAAATTAAAACTTTACGTATTATTATTTTCTGTATTTTTGTCTATAACCTCTATCGCGAAAGAGGTAGAGACATTTCATAAGATGCACAGTACCTTACCTAGCGTTATCTTTTTTGATGTGAATGAAACCCTACTTGATTTAGGTAATGTGGCTAAGTCTGTGACAGTTGCCTTAAAAGGACGAGATGATTTAGTAGCTAGTTGGTTTACTACTATGTTGCACTATTCTTTAGTCACTAATGCAATTAATGATTACCATCACTTTGGCGAAATAGGCATTGCTGCATTACAATTAGTTGCAAAGCAAAATGATATTTTTTTGACAAAAGAAGAAGCAACCTTAGCAATTAAAACGCCATTTAGAGACTTACAACCACACCTTGATGTTATTGCTGGTTTAAAGAAGTTTAAAGATAGTGGCATAAAATTGGTCACTCTCACTAATTCGTCAGATGCAGGTATTGCCAGTCAACTTAAGAACGCTAAATTAACCGAATATTTTGATGGCGCATTAACAGTCCAAAAATTACAAATTTTTAAGCCTGATTTACGTGTTTACGAGTGGGCTTTAAAGCAAATGAATGTTGAGGCTGGTGACGCGATGTTGATTGCTGCACATGGTTGGGATGTTGCTGGAGCAGCTAAAGCTGGAATGCAAACCGGATTTATAGAACGTCCAGGTATGTTTCAGTTCGAGTTAGTCGAAAAAGCGGATTACAGTGCGCCAAATTTACTTCAACTAGCTAATAAAATTTTAGGTTTTTAGGTTTTCATCAATAAGAAGTACCCTAGGTTATTTGATGGTACTTCTTAAATAATTAAAGATGAGTGTCTTGTTAATTTTTCTTCTTAATTTTTTTGTTAATTTTTGCTCTACCACTTCGATAATATTGGCGAAGCAGAGGATTACGTTGATCATTCAAAGGTGACCCCCTCGAAAAGCTTACCTCGACCCATCATTTTATTATTAATAATAACACTGAATTAACCACCTCGTTACATTGGGTGGTTAACTTGTAAGATAGGAGGTCTTTGTACTTGTTTTTATTCATTTTTATTCGTTTTTATGGTATCTTCAGCGGCATAGAATATTTTGTATTTTTGGTTGCACAGTTTTCGCCTAAATGGATTTAGTGCACTTCGCTCAACTTCATGGTTAGTTGAGCAAAGTGGTAATAAGGTTTCAATCCTACTCATTCCACGCTACAAGTTTTGATGTTTTTTGGTCATTTCAGTGTTTACCATCGACACACATATAATAAATTAAAGGATTAATTATGAATAAATGTAAATTTTGCGAGAATGAATTACCTGTTATGAGGGTCCAGCGAAGTTGGACAGAAAAACATTTCAACCATAGAAATGAATTTAAATATCAATGTAACAATTGCTATAAAATTACATTTAAAAAATCAAAGATATCTCTCTAAAATATCTATTACAGCGTATCCCTCTCCCTTAATACTTACTTTGACCAATACCCTACAGTATTGGTTATAGTGATCCCTACAAAAGAATAACTTACGAAACAGCTCGTCATTTACCGATGATTTATGCAGACTAAAATCTTACCAGTATCATATTTGATAAAGCACAATCGAATGAATGATTTATGTAAGCTATATTATTTAATGCCGATGTCTAGGGGATGGGCACCCAATCCCTAATAAAGTCCCTTTAAAATAAAACCGTCGATAAGTTATATTATCGTCGGCTTTTTATTGACTCTACTTGATTAAACGCATAATTTACCAATTAAACTAATGACCGATTTTTTGGATTACTTGTCGTTAGAGAAGCCAAGGCTAACGCCAGCTACCGTATCTTTGTTAACATTAAGCTTTTGAGTTATTAAGGGCAGTTCAGAGCCTGAAGCAGACGTTAGACATATTATGCCTTTACGGGTTTTCTATCTCACTATGGGGCACTTAGTGAGATAAGAATATGATCATTTTGTCCGCTTAGTTGACATGATCTAGTGGCGGATTTTAACGACAACTGATCACTAACAGAAGCCTTTCTGACTTAGTTAGACAGCTTGTTAATTGTTGATTATTTCTGTTAACAATCGTTCGTTGTATATGTAATTGTTGGTAATAGGTCAATTGCTGTTGGTGCCTTGTAGGTCAAATAGCATTTGGTTCCTGTGATAGGTATATTATTATTAGTAATACCACTGAATCAAACTAAAGACGAACGAGTTAAATAGAAATACCCTCCACCGAAAGTATCACCATATGCCCAGTCTTCTCCAAGATTCACTGCATTAGCTATTCCCGTTGTTCTATTGCCACTAGGGTAACCATGCTTAATCTCAATATCATCATTCCCATCACCATCAATATCAATGTTTGTTAAAGCTTGGTTTTGTATCCCCTGAACTATCGACTTTCCATACACTAGCTTGGAGCTTGAGATAAGAGTCCCTCCCATAGATTCTAGTACGGCCTTGTTAGCATCTGAACTAATATCTATAAATTTTGGTGCAGCAGTAACAGCTAAGATCCCCAAAATTACAATTACTACTACCAACTCAATTAAGGTAAAACCTTGTTCCTTTGTTCGATTAGAAATCTATATCTATCTCTGCATATTTGGCTTAATACGTTATTTTCGACGTACTAAGTACGATTGTACATTTTTATTTAAAAACAACGAGGTAGTATATAAAAACCATAATACATTTAGCATTAGGTAGATCAAGCATTTGTTGATTTATTCGTATTTAGTTATTCATGCCAGATTGAGCATTAAAAGCCAATCTCATTTGGTGATTGGTAGTATCAAACATTATGCGCAGTCACATGAGAATTTGACCCTATATGAGACTACCGAGAACATTCTCATTCCCGACGAGATTAACCACTAAAAGCACCAAAAACCGAAAAAAACAAAAAACTGAGTAATTACTTCACTTTTTACTTTACACTTATAGAGTTGTTACTCTATAATGATTTTGTTCTCTTTTAGTGAGCACCTGTTGTAATAATTTTATATTTTAGCTTCCCCAAAGCTATCCAGCCGATGAACTTGTTTTCATCGGTTTTTTTATGCCTAAAATTCAATAAAATATAAAAATCACCTGTCGCAATTATAATGGCCATCACTAAAAATTGTCTTTAATCGACTCAATTAAGCTTATTCATAAAAATTTTTTAACTTAATATCATTTTATCCACAGATTCATTTCTTAACGATAACACATTGATTAACCAATTTATTTCAAGAAACCCTACCCTATTAGTTATATTGAATCTACTTATCATACCAATCACTTTGGCGACTCTTTTTAATAATAAATTAAAAATAAGATACTTAATTTGTAACCTTTCACAAAGTAGTGCGTAATTATAACTATGAAAGGAAATAAATTTAATAAAATACTCGAACAGCATCAGCAACGAATCTATTCGTTAGCCTTGTATATTTTACGTGATAAACATGAAGCGGAAGATATTACACAAGATGTTTTTACGCGTTTATGGAATAACATCCAACAAGTAGATATTGAAAAAGTATCGGCTTGGCTATCTACGGTAACCCGTAATGCTTGTATTGATAAATTGCGTAAGCGTAAGGAATTCAGCCAAGTTGAAGAAGAGCATCAAGTGACACAAAAACATGAAGAACCGGCAGGGAATTTACAGCACCAACAATTAAGTCGTTGGTTAAGTGAGGCGATTGCTTGTTTAAAAGAACCCTATAGTTCGTTGATTATGTTATGTGATGTACAACAAAACAGCCAAAGTATTGCGGCGAAATCACTTAACTTAACCACCAGCCAAGTAAAAGTCTATTTACATCGTGCACGACGTGAATTGCGAAATAATTTAAAGGGGTATACCCATGAATAATAAAGAATCATGGCAGAAACCATTAGATGATTTTTTAGCGAACAATGACCTTTCAGCTGACACCCGCGTGCTAGCAAGAGTATTGTCCGAGAGCAGTGAATTAACTAATGAACAACTTAGTAACCAACAAATTGCTGAGTTGGAAACAGCGTTACATATTGAACAACATTTAAATGACATAGGTTTGCAGCCTTTATCAGCCGATTTGAAAAACAAGTTACAGGGCATTAGCAAAACTGAAAAAAGCAGTCATGTGATTTTTGGCTACTTTACGCCTAGCTGGAAAAAACTTAGTGCGCTAGCCGCAACCGTTACCGCTATCGCTTTACTCAACACCAATATACTAAGTGATCCTATAAATAAACAGCCATCACTGGCAGAAATACAACATGCTGAGCAAGAGTTAGCAATCGCTTTGCAATATATATCATTCGCTAAAAAAATATCAACAGAGCAAATAAAGCAAACATTTGACGAAAATATACAACAACCATTGAACCAAGGTTTATTTAAACCACTTAATCATTTTAAGGAAACATCATGAAAAAATTATTATCAGCACTTATTTTATTTAGTTCATCATTATTAATGAGCAGTTCAGCTTTTGCCGATGACATTACAAAAGAGCGAGGTTATGTAGACTTTGCCAGCCTTAACTCAGTTTATGGTGAACCTAAAGTGATGGTTAATTTAAATAAAACCATGTTAGGTTTTATTAGCAAAATTAATCTGTCTGATCCAGAAGCATCAGAGTTAATCAGCAAATTAAAAGCTGTTCGTGTACAAATCTATAATATGAAAGGTAGCGATCAACCGGCAATAGATTTAATTGCAAAAGTCAGCAAAGATATTCAATCTAAAAACTGGTTACCTATTGTATCGGTCAATGAAGAAGATGAAAAGGTACGAGTATTCACCAAAATCACTGATGACCTTATGGATGGTTTAGTGGTTATGGTTATTAACAATAAAAGTGATAAGGACGGCCGAGAAGCGGTATTCATTAACATTGTTGGTGAAATAGACCCTGCACAAATTAATAAAGTAACCAAATCACTTAACATTGATATTGACTTAAAATAACGAGTAAACCATGAAACTATCTCACTATTTTTTAAAGAAAGTGACCTTGCTATTAGCAATTGCAGCAAGCTTTTTCTTAACCGGGTGCGGCATTACCGCAGGGGGACTTCACAGTCATGCTGGCTATGCCGATATTGAATCACCTTATTGGTGGCAAGCTGACAGCGAAATAAACTTGTCTTTAGGTCCATTAGCCATTGGCACAGCACGTTGGGTTATTGATGCCGATGAAGACCCTGAAATTGATGCTTTATTGGATGACGTAGATGGTGTTCGTATAAGTGTTTATAACGTTGAAAAAAACAGTGAGTTGTTTAAAGATAATTTCATTGAAACTCAAGCTAATTTACGTGCCGATGGTTGGCAACATGTAGTAAGAATGAATGATGATGAATCAACTGATTACTCACTGATGTTCATCAAGTCAAACGGTGAAGTAATTGATGGTTTAGTTGTACTGTCACTTTCAGATAATGAGGCGGTATTTGTCAATATTATTGGTAATATCCACCCTAACTCTTTTGAACCTATTATGGAGCAGGTTTATAAGAAAAATGATGCGGCAAAAAGATTTAAAGAAGTAGATGAAGAGGAATAACATATTAGCCGATTAAGTTATAAATGATAACTTAATCGGCTTGCTTTTAAGTGCTAAGATAATTTATCGTGGCGAAGCAGCTTTGTATTTAGCGGCTTGTTTATTATCAGGTAAAGACGCTTTAATAAATTGACGAATATCATCATTCGCCGCTTTTAAATCTTCATAGCGAAGGTACATCATATGACCACTGCGGTAGCCTTTAAAAGACAAACGGTCTTGCATTTTACCACTTTGATCTAACTGCCACATAGTGTACTTAGCATCAAAATAGTTAGTCGCACCATCGTAGTAACCGGCTTGGAACATGACATTTAAATAAGGGTTTTGTGCCATCGCTAAACGTAAATTTTTACCGGTATTATTGTTAGTGCGATCCCACGGATGTACATCACCGAACATATTATATTTAATGTCTGTTTTATAGTTTAACTCTTCGCGTAAATAGTAATTAATGGCGGGCGTGAAACTGTGCAGCCATGACGTTAATTCAGCATTGTAGTCAGGACGTGAACCGGTTGTTTTCTCGTCAATACCTAAGTAACGTGAATCTAAACGACCAATTGTTTGCTCACGGTCACGTAATAGTTCTTTCCAAAAATAGGAAGCGCTAATATCTAAATTACTGCGTAATACTTCAGTGACCGAAAGTCCTGAATAATAAGAGACCTTTTCAGCTATCGCCTGTTTTTCTGCTGGGCTAATAAAGCCACCTTTAGCGAGTGCAGGTATGTATTGCTCAATAGTAAACTTTTCAACTTCAGGCAAAATATCCAATAAGTCTTTTTGCTGTAAATCGCTCTTTAGTGCTTGGTGATACCAGGCAGCAGCTGCAAAATAAGGTAGGCGATTTGCGGCCTTTACTGGTCCGTCACGCTTAATACCAATATCGGTTGGCGACACGAGAATCACACCATTTAAATACATCCACTGACGTGATTGTAGTTCTAAAGCTAAACCTGAAACACGGGTAGTACCATAACTTTCACCGATTAAATATTTTGGTGAACGCCAGCGCTCATTCCGGGTCACAAAAGTATTGACCCAATCTGCTAGATATTTGATGTCGGCATTGACACCAAAAAACATCGATTTTTGTTGTTCTTTCGAAGGCATCTTGCCCTCTTTGTCGGGTAAAACTCGTGAATAACCCGTATTAACTGGGTTAACAAAAACAATATCGGCAACATCTAAAATTGAATAGTCATTGGTCTTAACACCGTAAGGCTGCAATGGATATCCTTCGTCATCAACATTTAAAACACGTGGGCCGGTGTAGGCAACATGCATCCAAACAGATGCTGAACCTGGGCCGCCGTTAAAAGAAATTAATAAAGGTCGTGCGCTTTTATTCTTAACATCGCTGCGTTGGTAATAGGTATAAAACAAACTGGCGGTTGGGTTACCCTCACTGTCCCATACGGGTTGAGTACCTGTAGTGGCAGTGTAGTCGAATTTTTTACCATTAACCTTAGTGCTATGTTTTGTGGTTGAGCTTTCGTCGATAGGTAACTTGCGGCTATTGTCAGCAGTATTCTCAGCATTAGCAAACGGTGAGAATATCAGCAACAAGGCGAATACTTTGACTAAATGGTGTGCTTTCATTTTAACGTCCTGTGCATTGAATTTTTATTAATATCTCCATACTCTAAAACAGAAAAAATATTATCGCTGAAATAAAAGTTTAAATGACTATTTTCAGCGATAAACACCTGCTGTCACTAAATTTTGCCTAGGTATTTTGCGTTAAGTAAACCACGATCAGCTTTTGTCCTGTAATCGTCATCTCCCCTGCTTTAAGGGTATTCAATTTCAATAAATGCCCTGCCTTTATTATTTGGTGATTTTGGTATGACGTTAACTGGAATGCACCCGATAAACTGTAAACAAAGCATAAGTCTGCAGCTTTAAGTTCAACTGTTTGTTGAGCTAGCAAGGTTTCCACAACGGCCGAGCACTTTTCTTTATCGGTAATAATATTAAAATCGGTAATTTCGCCTGCAGGTAAATGTCCAACGGTTCGACAACCCCCATCAAAATTGGCGACATCGAGGATATTATTCAACTGATCAGTTTTACGGTTATCGTGTTGTAAATTAATGCCCTTACCGGCAATGAGAATGAGATTACGCTGATAACCTGAAAAATCAGAAAAGACTCCATCTTCAACAACATTCGCCATACTCAAGCGCCAAATAAAGTCAGCTAAAGTACCGCCGTCATTAATCGCCAATTCAATAGTTTCACCTTGGCCATTTTTCCATGGGATAGTCTTAAAATGTTCAGGTGAAATAACTGTAAACATTAAGACTGCCCCAAATGTTTCGCATGGAAACATAAGTGACTTTCAATAAAACTGGCGATGAAAAAGTAACTGTGATCATATCCCTGATGTTGGTTAAGTATTAGTGGATAGTTATTACTCAGCGCCGCTGAAATCAATGATTCTGGCTGAAGTTGCTCTTGCAAAAAGTCATCGGCTAAACCTTGATCAACCAATGCCGGTATATGCTGTGTACTTGCTTTCATCAACACGCTTGCATCATGTTGCTGCCATAAAGCTTTATCATCACCTAAATAAGCGCTAAACGCTTTTTGTCCCCAAGGGCTATTAATTGGATTAGCTATGGGGCTAAAAGCAGATACCGAACAATATTTATCAGGATTTTTTAGCGCTATCGTTAACGCGCCATGCCCACCCATTGAATGACCACTGATTGATTTTTTACTCGATACAGGAAAGTTTTCTGCAATTAACGCTGGCAATTCATTAACAATATAATCATACATTTTATAATGAGTAGACCAAGGTTTCTCGGTGGCATTTATATAGAAACCCGCACCTAACCCTAGATCGTAAGACTGGTTTTCATCATCGGCAACATCATCCCCGCGCGGGCTGGTATCAGGACAAACAATGGCTATACCGAGTGCCGATGCCATGCGCTGTCCTCCTGATTTCTGTACAAAGTTTTCATCGGTACAGGTCAGTCCTGAAAGCCAATATAAAACCGGCACTGGTGAATGCTTGCTGGCACCCTCAGGTAAATAAATAGCGAAACGCATCGGACATTTTAGACTTTCAGCATGATGTTGAAAATGCTCTTGAACGCCACCAAACATTTTATTACTGCTAATTTTTTCTAACATGATCTTCAACCTTTTAGGTACTTACGAATGGTTAAAATGAATAACACTACGAATACTCTTACCTTCGTGCATTAATTCAAAGGCCTCATTAATTTTTTCTAACGACATGGTATGGGTAATAAAGTCGTTTAAAGCAAATTCACCGGCAAGATAGCGTTCAACATACTCAGGTAACTCACTACGACCTTTCACCCCACCAAAGGCAGTACCACGCCATACTCGACCAGTAACCAGTTGAAATGGGCGAGTTGAAATCTCTTGTCCTGCGCCAGCAACACCAATAATAATAGACTCACCCCAGCCTTTATGACAACACTCTAAGGCCGAACGCATCACATTAACATTACCGATACATTCAAAAGAGTAGTCAACACCACCATCGGTTAATTCAACAATAACGTCTTGAATAGGTTTATCGTAATCTTTGGGATTAATACAGTCTGTTGCACCCAGCTTTTTGGCTAACTCAAATTTACTTTCGTTGATATCAATCGCAATAATACGGCTTGCTTTCGCCATAGCAGCGCCAATAATAGCCGACAAACCAATACCACCTAAACCAAAAATAGCCACGGTATCACCTACTTCAACTTTCGCCGTATTCATGACTGCGCCCATGCCGGTAGTTACTCCGCAACCCAATAAACACACTTCTTCAAGCGGTGCTTTAGGGTTAACTTTCGCTAAAGATATTTCAGGTAAAACAGTATATTCAGAGAAAGTAGAACAGCCCATATAGTGAAATATAGCTTTGCCGTTTAATGAAAATCTCGAGGTGCCATCAGGCATTAAGCCTTTACCTTGGGTTTCGCGAATTTTTTGACACAGGTTGGTTTTACCCGATTTACAGAATTTACACTCACCACACTCAGGTGTGTATAAAGGAATGACATGATCGCCAACCGCAACACTGGTGACACCCTCACCTATTTGTTCAACAATTCCGCCACCTTCATGCCCTAAAATGACTGGAAATATTCCTTCAGGGTCTTCGCCTGAAAGCGTGAAAGCATCTGTATGACAAACGCCTGAAGCGATGATTTTAACGAGAACCTCGCCTTTTTTGGGAAGTTCTACATCAATTTCTTCAATTGTTAAGGGTTTATTTGGCCCCCAAGCAATTGCAGCTTTAGATTTGATGGTGTTTAGTTTTTGCGTAACTGCTGACATATGAATTGACCTGATTACATTCTTTAAAGACAATGATAGTGGATAAATATCAGGAATAACAGCCTATTGAAATGGATAAAATTATGTTAACCCGATTAATAAATTGGGCTTTACTATGATGGCGAGATATTCACCATAAGGATTTATCAAACCTTTTTGCAGTATGCTTTGTTATCGACTCCCTCTTAAAGGTTTTATAATTCACCCTTAAGGTCATTAAGCTTTAATAGCAGGTTTGGCGCTAAGAGTTCTTCGTTAATGGCCAGTAATAGCTCCTCGGCTTGTTCTTTATCACCGCCCAGCAACTTTATTTCGGCTAAGTACAATTTTGCATGAGAGGCTTTCACAACATCTAAAGCAATGTCAGCATGCTTAATTGCGGCTAAATAACTTTTTTCAGCCAATGAGAATTGTTCAGCGTGTTGTTGTGCTTGCGCTAAATTAAAATGTACTGTCGCTATTTGTTGTTCATTGCCATATTTATAACTCCAAGGAACGGTTGCATACCAGTGAGCAAGCGCTTCATCATACAATTCAAGTTGCCTAGCGACGTGCCCTAAATGACCAAAAAGATCCATCATAAACTGCGGATTATGACTGTTTTTATATTTTTCTTTTAAAGCATTAAGTGACTCATAGGCTTCAGGTAACTCACCAATAAACATTTGTAAGTTAGCAATTTCAATAAGTTTAATTGGAGATGGATAAACTTCATTCATTATTGCTAATTGTGCTTTTGCTTTATAAATATAACGCTTCCCTTCTACTAAGTCGCCATGACTAAGTAAACACTTAGCATAATACATATAAAGAGTGACTTGAAAAGGGATCGGTAGGTCTTCATCGTTTATCCAACGCTTTGTTTCTTGGTAAAGCTCATCACTGTGTTGCAAAATAAATAGCGAGGATAATTTGAATTGCATTAAGCTAAACCAGATGCGGCTTTTCGGCTGTACTTGGGTTAATTCAATATTAACTTTTTCTAGGCATGATGATGGCGAGCGCTGACATAGCTTTGCTGTGCTCTCACTTTTCATTGCATAACTTTTTGCAACCGGTAAGCAAAAAACCCACAATAATAGTGCTATAAGTCCAAGTAAATAAAGTTTTGAAGAGATAAAAAAATGTTTATTCATCGTTAGATATTGCCACTGATGTTATTAATTGCCAAGTGCCAGACTATAATTTATTAAAGATTATTGAACAAAAAATATCTTGGTGTTAAGCTCTGCGCGAAATCTTCACCTTAATTTAACCTAAAGTTAACCCAAATAAAATAAAGGATTTATTATGTTTAAGAAAACCGCTATTGCACTCACTCTTTTCAGTCTTTCCCTAACAGCCGTAGCTGCTGATTGGCAAGTGGGCGGTGGATTCGGTCAGTTATCTGATAGCTCTGATGGCGACGATATTTCTTTGAACTTTATCTATGGCTCAGTGGCATATAAAATTGAAAATTCAGCGAAAAACTTTTACTTGATGCCTGAACTTCGTCTCGGTTCTGGTGTTGGTGACGACTCACTTTACGGTGCTAAAATTGAAGTAGAAAGCTTACTCGCTTTGTCTTTGCGTGGTCAATACGACTTCAACAATCGCGCATATGTTTATGTGATGCCGTCTTATGCAAACTTAGACCTCAAAGCAAGCTACCGTGGCGAATCAGCGTCTGATGATTCATGGGAGTTTGGTTTCGGCGCTGGTGTTGGTTATAGCCTCAATAAAAAAGTGAGCGTTGAAGCCTCTTATGAAACGTATGACGGTACTAAATTACTTTCTGTTGGTTTTAAATACGCTTTTTAAGCGCAATATTTAACTGACCGTTGACGTATAAGGAGAGCAA
This sequence comes from Colwellia sp. BRX9-1, assembly GCF_014077195.1. Taxonomy (NCBI): domain Bacteria; kingdom Pseudomonadati; phylum Pseudomonadota; class Gammaproteobacteria; order Alteromonadales; family Colwelliaceae; genus Colwellia; species Colwellia sp. BRX9-1. The sequence continues at coordinate 223,346 of NZ_JACGVM010000005.1, read as the reverse complement.
TAAGCTCTCCTTTTTAATTTTATACCGTTAACTTTTAAAACTAATGACCTAAAACACTGAGTGTCGAAATATAAAAGTTAGCATCAACGGCTATATTTGGATTTTCCTGCTCAAGTTCAACAGTAGTCCAAGTTGCTGTTGGTGCCAGCCACTGTGTTTTACCGGCAATAGTGACGCGTAACGGCATATCAAAACCCTTAACCACGTTACCCCAACGAATTTTCATCACTTTATCTTTGATAAAATATTCGAAAGTGGGAATACGTATATCACGTAAATATTGATCAAATACCTTACTTAAGTCGATACCTGATTGTGTGCTAATGTAGTTTTCAATATCTTGGGTAGTCACTGTTTGATGATAAAAAACTTTACCTAGTCCACGGAGTATTTCTCGCCATTTTCTATCATTATTAATCACTTGGCGAATAGTATGCAGCATATTGCCACCTTTATCGTACATATCACCAGAACCACCGCGATTAGCATTATATTCGCCAATAATAGGGGATTGATTACCAATATTCATCCGTTGACCACGAACGTATTCAAAGGCTTGCTCTTTGGTGAAATGATACTCTAAAAATAAACTTTCTGAATAGTTAGTAAAGCTCTCATGGATCCACATATCGGCAACATCTTTATTGGTGATGTTATTGGCAAACCACTCATGACCTGATTCATGAACAATAATAAAATCAAATAATAATCCTGGGCCAGTACTACTTCTATCACGCCCTAAATAACCATTTTGATAACCATTACCATAAGTCACCGAACTTTGATGCTCCATCCCCAAATATGGTGCTTCCACCAGTTTATAACTGTCTTCATAAAACGGATAAGGACCAAACCAATGCTCGAACGCTTCAATGGTTCGTTTTGCTTCTTTAAACTGTTTTCTTGCTTTCGCTAAGTTTTCCCGTAAAACATAGTAGTCCATATCAAGCTGACCTTTTTCACCTTGATACTTTTCACCAAAATGAACATAGTCACCAATGTTAATATTGACCCCATAATTATTAATAGGATTCACAACTTGCCAATGATAAATTTTTGTTTTATCAATTTTATTGTGTTCAACTTTAATTAATCGACCATTAGACACATCCATTAAATGTTCTGGCACTTCAACGCTGATTAACACGCCATTGTTAGGCTCGTCGGCAGGATGATCTTTATTTGGCCACCAAATACTAGAGCCAATGCCTTGATTTGAAGTGGCAATAAAGTCGAGGCCATTACTGTCTTTCTTCCAAGTAATACCGCCATCCCATGGGGCGTTTTTTGCGGTAACGGGCTGTCCAGAGAAGTACATAGTTATCTTCTGCTCCGAGCCTATTTCTTGCTTACTGGCTGGGGTAATAAAATAAGAATAGCCATCTTGCTCTACTTCAAGCGCCTTACCATTTTGGTGTACTTTCTCAAGCTTCATTGGCGCCTGTAGTTCTATTTGTAAACGTTCACCTTTAGCTAACACCTTATAAGTCATGGTGTTTTTACCTGAAAAAAGCTTAGTTTCAGGGTCAACTTTTACATTAAGATGATAATGAATTAAATCCCACCACTTTCTTTCTGGTGTAATAGTACCCCGTAATTTTTCTTGGTGCGTTACTTTGCCACTTTCTTGTTGCCAATTACTCGCGCTAACATGCCCAGCAAAAACCATAGCGCAAACTAAGCCAGCAAGTGAAGTCGTTATCCGTTTTTTTATCATTGTTATTGTCCTAACACTCTCTCGTATACAATATACTAGCATTGTGTAATATAAATTGTGAACCCTAAAAAGGGTAAGATCTGTCAACGACTCACATCGTTATCTAAAAATTAATTATAACCAAATACAACATTATGATTGCGTATTTTGAAACTAATACGATAGAATCACCACAATTACTTGTCGGAGTGCTGAGATTATTTCTAAAGAAATATTCAAAGCTGAGATCGCGAAAGCGGGATCCGTAGAACCTGATCAGATTAATATCTGCGTAAGGGAACAAGGTAAAATAAAAGAGTTAAAGGATTAATTCGTCACTTTTTTATTTTTTCCTCACTCTACACTTCGTCTTTTTTATTCGTGCATTTATAACGAAATGCATATTATTAAAAGGCAAAAAAATGACCAAACCAGCTAACAAACTCACTCGCAGAGAACGTCGCGAACAAGCTGAAACATTCTTAAAAAACGTTTCTGATCAATCATTCCCAAATTCTAAAAAAGTTTATGTGCAAGGTAAAATTCACGATATCAAGGTAGGTATGCGCGAAATCACCTTGTCTGATACTTTATTAGCGGGTAATAAAGATAAGCCAACCTACGAAAAAAATGAACCTCTTTGCGTCTACGATACCTCAGGTTTTTATACCGATGAAAGTGTCGAGATAGACGTACACAAAGGTATTCCTCGCCTGCGTGAAAGTTGGATTGATAGTCGTGGTGATGTTGAGCTCTTAACATCAAATAGCTCTACTTATGCTCAACAACGTTTAGCTGACGATGGTGTTGACGCAATACGCTTTGAACACTTACCTAAAATGCGTGTCGCTAAAAAAGGTCAAAACGTTACCCAAATGCACTATGCTCGCCAAGGGATCATTACCCCTGAAATGGAATATATTGCCATTCGTGAAAATTTAAAACGTGAAGAGGTCAAAGATAAAACCTTACTACTACAACATAAAGGTCAGTCATTTGGCGCCAGTATTCCAGCGCAAATTACCGCAGAGTTTGTCCGTGATGAAGTCGCGCGTGGCCGAGCAATTATTCCGGTAAACATTAACCACCCAGAATGTGAGCCGATGATTATTGGTCGTAACTTTTTAATTAAAGTAAATGCCAATATTGGTAATTCGGCGGTGACCTCTTCCATTGAAGAAGAAGTAGAAAAACTGGTTTGGTCGACCAAGTGGGGCGCAGACACGGTAATGGATTTATCAACGGGTCGTAATATTCATGAAACCCGCGAATGGATCATGCGCAACTCGCCAGTGCCCATTGGTACGGTGCCTATCTATCAAGCGCTAGAAAAAGTAAATGGCGTGGCAGAAGACTTAACCTGGGAAATTTTCCGCGATACCCTTATCGAACAAGCCGAGCAAGGTGTTGATTATTTTACCATTCATGCCGGTGTATTATTACGCTATGTTCCAATGACCGCTAAGCGTGTCACCGGTATTGTCTCACGTGGTGGTTCAATTATGGCGAAGTGGTGCTTAGCGCATCATAAAGAAAATTTTTTATACACCCACTTTGAAGATATTTGTGAAATATTAAAGCAATACGATGTCTCGTTTTCACTCGGCGACGGTTTACGCCCGGGCTCGGTTGCTGATGCCAACGATGAAGCACAATTTGCCGAATTACATACCTTAGGCGAATTAACTAAAATTGCTTGGCAGCATGATGTACAAACGATTATTGAAGGCCCCGGGCATGTGCCACTGCATATGATCAAAGCAAATATGGACGAGCAACTTAAACATTGTGGTGAAGCACCTTTTTATACGTTAGGTCCGTTAACGACTGATATTGCACCGGGTTATGACCATATTACTTCGGGTATTGGCGCCGCTAATATTGGTTGGTACGGTTGTGCCATGCTTTGTTATGTCACTCCTAAAGAACATTTAGGCTTACCCAATAAAGAAGATGTTAAAGAAGGTTTAATGACCTATAAAATTGCTGCCCATGCCGGCGATTTAGCAAAAGGTCATCCGGGGGCACAAATTCGTGATAATGCGATGAGCAAAGCGCGCTTTGAATTTCGTTGGTACGATCAATTTAATATCGGTTTAGACCCTGAAAGAGCCAAGGCTTATCACGATGAAACCTTGCCACAAGAATCAGGTAAAGTTGCCCACTTCTGCTCTATGTGTGGGCCAAAATTCTGTTCGATGAAAATATCTCAGGAAGTACGTGATTATGCCGCGGGTCTTGAAGCCAGCAATAAAATAGAAATACAGTTACTTGACGAAGTCATTGTTTTAGATGCAACGCCAACCGATATTGCACAAGGCATGGCTGAAAAGTCGGCGGAATTTAAAGCGGCCGGTAGTGAAATTTACCATCAGGTGAAATAGTCAGCCGATGACTATTTCTCAGCAGTTCCCTAAACCTACTCAAATCTGTGCCAATATCGTTGTTATTGGCGCAGGATTAGTGGGTCGTTTAATGGCATTGTCTTTGGTTAATCAAGGTCATCAAGTGACCTTGGTTGATAAAGATAATAAACAGGGCCACCAAAGTGCCGCTTATGCTGCTGCCGGTTTATTAACGCCGCTAGGTGAAGCTATGCATAGCGATCGTAATATTGTTGAAATGGGCTTTGAGTCATTAGCGCTTTGGCCTGAGATTCTTGCTAAATTAGACAGTTACACTTATTTTCAACAAGCAGGCACCTTAATGGTTAGCCATGAACAAGACCAAGGCGATTATCAGCGTTTCATGGCTTATATCAAAAATCATTATCCGCAACATCAGCTACAGCAACTGAATCGCCAACAAATACTTGCCCTTGAGCCTGAATTAGCTCATCGCTTTAATCATGGGTTGTTTTTACCTGAAGAAGGGCAAATAGGTAATCGTAAATTACTAAAAGCCCTGCAAAAGCAGCTAGAAAAAAGTAGCGTTACTTGGTTAGAAAATTCACCTGTCGTTAACATTGAACAGCAAAAATCGAGCTGTTTAGTCACTTACCATGAGGATAACCCACTAGGCAACAAAGGCAGTAAGCAAACTAACACGTCAAAGCATATTATTGCTGCTGATTTAGCAATTGACTGTCGCGGTGCAGGCGCACGCAACAGTGCAGGCGAAAACACCGCAGCCCCCTTAAAAGATTTACGAGGAGTACGAGGTGAGATATTTCAGTTATTTTCCCCTGAAGTCAATATTACCCGGCCTATTCGTTTAATGCACCCTCGCTATCAATTATATATAGCCCCTAAAACTAACGGCTTTTATGTCGTGGGAGCAACTGAAATCGAAAGTGAAGACTGCGCGCCAATGACGGTACGTTCTTCAATGGAATTACTCAGCGCGGCTTATAGTGTCCATGCTGGATTTGCTGAAGCCAATATTCATCAACATATTAGCCAGTTAAGACCTGCTTTTAGTGATAACCAAGCTAAAATATCACTGCAAAATCGGCTTATCCAAGTCAATGGACTGTTTCGCCACGGCTACCTTATTGCGCCGGTTGTGTTAAAGCAGTTAGAGTTTACCGTTGCGCATTTTTTCGAGTGTCGCTCATTAACAGAATCTCCTTATCATAAGTGGTTAGCCATCAATGAATACTAAAGCAGCTATAACAACCTATTTTATCAATGGACAAGTAATCACCATTGCCAGTAAAACACCCAATATATCAATGGCATTACTGCATTATTTAACGCCAGAGCAGCAAAAACAAAGTTTTGCCGTAGCCCTTAATGGTGACTTTATTGGTAAAGCTGACTATCAAAAAACCACAATTAATCAAGAGGACAGTATAGATGTACTGTTTCCTATTCAGGGAGGTTAATGATGACATTTTCAACCGAACTAATGATATACGGACAAGCGGTTAATAGTCGTTTATTAATTGGTAGCGCACTTTATCCTTCGCCACAGATCATGAAAAAAGCGATATTAGCCAGTGGCTCAAAAATTGTCACCTTGTCGTTAAAACGCCAAAACCCTGCGCAACAGTCAGGCGCAAAAATTTGGCAGTATATTCAAGAGATTGTTAAAGAGACTCAGGGATTTTTATTACCCAATACGGCGGGCTGTAAAACAGCTAAAGAAGCGGTAACCCTAGCAAAAATGAGCCGCGAAATTTTTCAAACGGATTGGATAAAATTGGAAGTTATCGGTGATGACTATAATTTACAACCAGACCCTATCGAGCTATTAAAGGCCAGTGAACAGTTGTTAAATGAGGGTTTTAAAGTGCTACCTTATTGCACCGACGATCTAGTGGTGTGTCAGCGTTTATATGACTTAGGTTGTCAGGTGATCATGCCTTGGGCATCGCCAATAGGCACAGGTAAGGGTCTAATGAACCCTTATAATTTAGCAACAATTCGTTCGCGGCTTCCAGATGCAACTCTCATTTTAGATGCGGGTATTGGTAAACCCTCAGATGCTTGTCTAGCTATGGAAATGGGTTACGACGCCGTATTATTAAATTCAGCAATTGCCTTGGCAGATAGTCCGGTGCTGATGGCAAAAGCCTTCGCACAAGCCATTGTCGCTGGCGAGCAAGGATACATGGCGGGTGTAATGCAGCAACGACAAACCGCTCACCCATCAACCCCAACCCTAGATACACCTTTTTGGCATCAATAAGGCAACAAGGATAAAGCTATGACAGAAAGTGTTAAAGAAAAACCGATTGTATGGACGATTTCTGGCAGCGATTGCTCTGGTGGTGCGGGCATTGCCGCCGATATAAAAACAGGTCATGCCTTGGGTGTTGAAGTTTGTCATTTGATCACCGCGAATACCGTACAAAACGCTAACCGCCTTGTCTCGATAAATCCGGTCGCTAGCGAGACATTACAACAACAAGCTAAGGTATTAATTAGTGATAAACCACCCAGTGTCATTAAGATTGGCTTAATAGCCAATCTTGAACAAGTCACATGGTTAACCGAATTATTAGCGGGCTTTAAAGCTAACTACTCAAAAATAAGTGTCGTTTTTGACCCCGTTGGCCAAGCGAGCGTCGGTGGTCGTTTTTCGACACTACAGCGAGAAGATTTAACCCTATTGTTCAGCTATATTGATGTTATTACCCCCAACCTGGTGGAAGCGCAACAATTATCAAACTTATTGATACTTAACCCCGTTGAGCTGGCAATAAAAATTGCCGAATTAGGCGTCGCCAGCGTCATCGTAAAAGGTGGGCACAGTGCCGTGTTAGACAATGATGGTTTACAAGTCAGTGATGACTATTGTTTACATCACGTTGAGCAATCATCGATAAGTTATCAACTCTCTTCACCGCGAATAAATACTTCTTACAGTCATGGTGGTGGATGCTCCTTTGCTAGCGCATTAGCGGCTTTTTTAGCACACGGCTATTTATTACGTGATGCCTTTACCTTAACCAAAACATTTATTAATCAGGGTTTAGCTAAATCGGTAACTGCTAGCATGAAAAAAACCGATTATTATGGCGCATTTGAACAAACCCATTGGCCTAATAGTGCTGACTTTTTCCCCAGAATATCATCCAACCTAGTCAAGAAATATCAGCAGTTACCGCCTTTTCCATCGTTGGCACTATCAGATAATAAGCTTGGGCTTTACCCTGTGGTTGACTCACTTTATTGGTTAAAACGTTTATTGCCATTAGGCTTAAATATTATTCAACTACGGTTGAAAAATAAGACGGACATCGAGCTTGAAAAACTAATCATTGCAGCCATAGCCATTAGTCAGCCGTATAAAACGCGCTTGTTTATTAATGATTATTGGCAATTAGCAATAAAGCATCGCGCTTACGGTGTGCATATCGGCCAAGAAGATTTACAAAACGCTAATTTAACTAAGATTCATCAGTCAGGTTTACACTTAGGTATTAGTACTCATGGTTGTTATGAATTTTTATTAGCACAACAATTACAACCCTCTTATTTAGCGATTGGCGCTATATTTCCCACTAAAACTAAAAATATGAGCGGACAAATTCAAGGGGTAGAAAACTTACAACAGCTATTGAAATTAGCCAGCAATATTCCGGTTGTAGCCATTGGCGGTATTAATCATCAACGAGCAGAACGTGTTTGGCAGACGGGTGTTGACAGTATAGCGGTTGTTACCGCGATCACTGAAAGTGAGAATGCTGAAATCGCAGTTAAACAATTCCAGCATATTATGCAGTAATTTTTCCCAGTAAAACCTAAGAAGCTATACTTGTATCAAGTTTTTTTTCTAAGCGTAGTGGTTGCCATTTCAGGTACGTAATTGAGCGCCATAACCATTCTAACGGGCCAAATCTAAAGAATTTCAACCATAGTGTACAAAAAACAACTTGGGCAAAAATCACCGCGACGACAATAAGCATTTGTTGTCCGCGGGCTATTTGGCCAAACATACCACCAGCATAGCCATAAAATATTGTCGTTAAGATTATAGAATGACCGATGTAATTAGTAAGCGCCATTTTTCCTAACGGTGCCAACCATGAAAAACCTTTGATAAACCAAGCTTTGCTGGCTAATTTTACAAACAAGCCAATATAACCGGCACAGAGAACAAACTGCCCATAATAAAAAATAGTTTGTCCGCCGGCTCTCACTTCGATAGCACTTTTTGTCACTGGGTGTAGACTAATAAAAGTTCCTGCAATACTTAACAGTAGGCCAATGCTCAATCCGCCCCAGCACATAACACTGAAGAAACTTTGGTGTTGTTGTGGGTTTTTCATTCTGCCACTAGCGACTAACCAATAGCCCACCATGAAAAGAGGTAAACAAACAAAGAAGGCAAAGGTTGGCGTGTTACCTAAAGCTTCAACGGCGCTTTTAGCTCGGTACTTAGTCGCTTCAATATAGCTAGTTTGCGTAAAAGCTGCTGTTTCTTTTGCTTCATCTTGCGCACGGCTTTGTTTTCGTTCAAAACGTTGTTGAGCTTTATAAATAATAAGCTCTTCGTCGGTCATGCTATCTTCATCGACTTCTTCTACAGCTTCTTCTCTTTCTTCTAATGCTTCAACATCACCCTCGATTACTGCTCCACTCGCTGCTATTAAGGTACTTTCTTCTTCAATCTCTGTATTTTTACTAACCCATATTTCTTTAGGATTATCTTTTTCTTGTTGCAGTAACACATCAAGCTGCTGATTAATGCTGACTTCCTGTTGCCAATCGTTGGTTATTACGGTGTTGTCACGGGTAACACCAAAATAAAGAGCGGCAAACATTGAAACCAATAACGGCATCAGTAATAGCGAGAAACCCACTTTTGCAAACGTCGCGGGGGTATTAAATCGCGCTAATTTTTTAGTGCGTAAAAGTAAAACAAACCCCAGTAAAAGCAAACCTCCTACCGCATAGTCGTGAATAATATCTCCACCCCAAAGAAAAATTAAATGCGCCATACCAAAAACAAATAATGCCAACATACGTCGGGTAAACCATGCGCCAAATTTACGATCTGCCTCTTGCGCCCTAACGAGCATGATGGCAAAACCCATACCAAAAAGTATTGAAAACAACTTATAAAATTTGCCTTCTACAAACACTTTAACTAACCAACTTGATGCCCAATCGAAGCCAGTAAGACTATAATCAAAGCTCAGTAATGCGCTAACAGGGCGATTAAACCATTCGATATTCATCATAATAATGCCAATTAAGGCAAAGCCACGAAGTAAGTCCATCACTTGAATACGATTAGAGTTTGTGAGCGGTGTTAGCTCTTTATTAGTGCCGGGGAATTCATTTTCCATAGGTTTTTCCACTGTATTATTATAATGAGTTAATATTGTTTGCATGCTTAAAAGCATGAGTCATGCCAATTCGTTACCTATTGGTTTTTAACGAATTGTATGAACTTTATTATTATAGTTATTAATAAATAAACAACAAATTGTAACTTTAGACCAAATTTACGGCTTTTCCTTAACGCTATCGCCAACAGTGTATTGAACAAAGTTAAGGGGGGTATCTCTTGTTCTTATTGCGACAATTCAATTTTAGGTTGCCACTTATGCCAATCGTCATCAACATCTCGTGCTAACTTAAATAGTTGTCCTTGCTCTGCTGGCTGAAAAGTCTCCTTAACGTCAACCTCAGGTGTAGCAAAAGCTATACCACCGGCAAGCAGTGTTTCTATAGATTCTGAGTCTATATTGATCCCTGAAAAAAGCCCCGCATCAATACGAATACCACTGGTATTCCAAAACCGACTGCTTTGACTTACTAAAGGCGCATAACGCGGATAAATATTAATATAGATATTAACGGTGTCGGCAGTAGGTGATAAGTCGACACCAATTACCCGACCAACTTTAACTTGTCGATAGAGCACAGGATTGCCAGTTCTTACTGAACCTAAGTTTTTTGCACTTAATGAAAGATTTAACCCTGAAGGAAGCGTCGTTGTTACAGGCATAATGGCTTTGGCCTCAAAGCGATGACTTATTTCTCCCTTACCTGGCATTAATCCAATAAAGCCCCCTTCTAGAATAGCGCCAACATTTACTGAGCCCACAACAGCAAGCTCTGGTTTAGCAAACCAAAATTTTGAGTCTGCAACCGCGAACTTTCGGCCACTGTCATTTAGAAAAGCATAAACGGTTGCGCCAAATCCTTGCTGATCAAATTTGATCCGAGAAACTAAGCCAACTTGTTGATCTTGATATTTTATTTTTAAATTATTTTTCAAGCCCTCTACATCACTAAAATGAATTTCTATGGCAACGCCCGCTAATTTTGCATACTCAACATTATCAAATAAGGTAAATTTCTCTCCCTCTTCAACGGTGTCTTGCTCAGGCTTTATTTCTGGGTTTATAAAACTGATCCCCCCCTTTAATATCGCATCAGCAGATTCTGTTTTAACAATAAAATTCCCTAGACCACCGCTTATAGTTACACCACTGGCGTTGTAGAAACGGGTAAAATTAGAAATTAAATGTCGGTATTCTTCATCAACGGTAATATTTATTTCAACGTTATTACCTGTAGTATCGAGAGAAACATTATCCACTTGTCCTACAGCTATGCCTCTAAAGCTAATCGGACTGCCTGGATTAACGACATTCCCTTGCTCTGATTTTAGCGAAAGTTGTAGTCCTTGTGATGATAAGTGTTTTGCCGGTGGTAAGTCAGTGACAATAAAATCATGGGCTTTTTCACCTTCTCCAACGTTAACGCTGATATACGCCCCGCCAAATAAAGCATCGGTATTTGTCATTCCTGACAAGGATAAGTCGGCATTAACGAGCCAAAACTGACTGTTTTCTCGGAGAATATATTCGTAATCAGTTAAGACCCCAACCTGAAGGGCAACTTGGTCTTGCTGGCGAATGACTTTATGAACAGAACCAATTTCTTCACCTCTTAGCATGATACGGGTTTTGTTACTTAAACCATGGGCACTATTCGTATAAAGGTTAAATGTTGAACGTTGTTTAGCCACGTTTTTATCAATAAACAGCTGAAAGCTATCACCATTCTTAGGTGCTGATTTTTCATTATTATCACCTAAGTCAAAAGCAATACCGCCCGCTAACATCGACTGAATAGATTGTGCTTGTATATCAAAATTTTGTAAGCCACCTGAAATATGCAAACCACTGGCGTTCCAAAAGTGACTATCACTAGAAACAAAGCTTTTGTATTTAGGTTCAATGAAAATGTGTACTAAAAATTCATTAGGGCCAATATTTTCAATTGCCTGAATAGTACCTACTTTCTGCTGTTTATAATAAATATTAGAGCTTGTGGTTAAAGAGCCAACATCTTGTGCTTTTAACACTAAATGTAACCCAGGCTCACTATATTGGTAGGCAGGCTCTTGATTATATACGTTAAATTTATTTAACGGTTTACCATCAACTGATGGACGAATACCAATGTGAGCGCCTAGCATTAATGTATGTAAATTTGTAACGCCGCCTAAGTCCAGATTTGGCGCTATAACAAAAAACTGCGAACCACTGGTTAAATAGGGAATGATACGAGGATTGATAATAGCACTGGCTTCGATGATCCTTTCTTCGGGATCAATACGAGTAAAGTCGGTAATTTTTCCTAATGTTAACCCTTGATACATAATCGCTGCATCGCGATCTATACCTGAATTCCAGTTTAACATTAACTGAATTTCATGGCCCATATTGGCGGTTTCATAATCAGAATATAAGGTGAAATTTTGGCCGTTGATCGCTGGTCCCATAACAGCTTCATAATCAGAGTTTCCAAAAGCCACACCTCCAGCAACAACAGATGCCAGTGAATCGGTATGAACAGTAACACCACTAGTTAATGAGCCTGATACTGTTACGCCACTGGTATTCCAAAAACGCGAGTTTTCTTTTACTAAGTTAGCGTACTCAGGTTCAATAAAAAGGTTAATATTGATCAGATCAGAAGTTGCCTCATAGTTAAATCCAGCGACATAACCGACGGTAATTTGTTTAAATAAAACCGGCGATTTCTTGCCTAATGAACCCAAAGTTTTTGTAGTTAATGATACATGTAAACCTGGCGTTGCTTGATCTAATACCGGTTCTTCACTTAAGGCAATAAAGTGACTCCTTGCTTTACCTTCTTCTTCTATATCAGGCATCACATTTATGTAACTCCCTGATAACAAAGTGTCTAATCCGGTAATACCTTGAAATGAAACGTCGGCAGTCACGTACCAAAAACGTGTTTTATCGGTCAACATTTTTTTTGAGCTTGAAATCATTTCAATTTCGACAATAACACTCTGTAAGTCTTCAGATACTTCAACGTCACGAACAATACCTGTGGTAAGTCCTTTATAGCGAACTTGAGTTTTACCAACCACAATACCACTTGCACTTTCAAACTGAACGGTGATAAACGTGCCTCGGTCAGAAACAGCTTTTATAATTAGCCAAGCACCAAATAACAACGCAATAATAGGCACTAACCAGACAGCAGAAATACCTTCTCGACTTTTAATAATAGCTTTTGATTCGGCAAGAATAGTTTTATTTGTCATGATGAGGGACATCCGTTTTGTTATATGTTTTTTCAGAAAGTGACTGATGATTATGCTTCTGATAGTTATCCCATAATAGTCGCGGATCAAAGCTTTCCGCGGCAAAAATGGTAAAAATTACCATTAAAGTAAAGTAGGTAATACCAACTGCTGGTTCAATACTAGATAAAAAGCCTAAATTAACGACCGCAGCCATGACCGTCACCACGAATACATCGAGCATTGACCATGGTCCTAAAAATTCGACAATATGATATAACTTTCCTTGTTGTTTTAACGACAATTGTGTTTTTCTTTTGGTGTTGTACATCAAGGTAAATAGCCCAATAATTTTCCCTAAGGGTATAACAAAGCTAGCAATAAAAATGATGATCGCTACCGGCAACATCCCCATTTGAATAAAAATGGCGATCCCCTCCAAAATGGTTGATGCTTCGGGGTTGCCGAAAGTGTAAAACACCATCATAGGATAAATATTAGCCGGAATAAACATCACTAACGCGGCAATGGTCCAAGCTAACGTGTATTCAATACTTTTAGGTTTTCGAGCAGAAAATAGCGTTAAACAGCGTGAACAGACTTGTCGCTCGCTATGCATAACATTGAGCTTATGACACTTTGGGCAACTGCCTAAACCTGCGGCAAGGGCTTTATTGCTCAAGAGATTTCTCCAGCTCATGCCATATATTGTGCTGATCTATTGTCACCGACACCAATGTTGAACATAACAACAGGAATATTAGGCTAATTAACCCACCATCAATCGTCATATCAGCCAGTGAAGAAAGTTTATACATAGAAACAACAACACCAAGTAAAAAAACGTGGAGCATCGTCCAAGTATCTAAAACATGATAAGAGCGAAAAAACACTAACAACGAAGGTTTAATTTTTTGAAACTTTATGCACCATGAAATATATAAGGCCGTGATCAGCCTCACTACAGGGATAGCAATGGTAAACATAAAAACAGCAAAGGCGAGTACGTAATTGCGACTATCAATTAAAAGCGTAATACAGTCAACCAGAGAGGCATCATTGTAAAGACCTGCGGCGCCGATGCCAATAATAGGTAATAATGCCGCGGGTAAAAAAAACAATAACCCTGCAATGGCGACAGCAAGGGTTCGATTAATCGCATCCCTCTTCTTTGAAAACAACATCGCGCCACAACAACCACATAAAGCATTTTGTCCTTCTAATAAATACGGCATAGGTAATAACGAATCGCATTGATGACAAGCAATCATATTATTAACAACTGAATGATTTTTCACTAAAGACCCAGTTCCATCAAGATAATTACCCTTACCTTTAAAATCAACAAATTACCAACTAATAATATCTATTTTAGTGTACGACATTAACCTATCTTAGCCAATAAAAAAGCAGCTTATTAAGCTGCTTTATGTTCAGGATGAACGGTATGTCTTGGTGCCATGGATGGCAAATAAAGACGATGTTCAGGATGAACGGTATGTCTTGGTGCCATGGATGGCAAATAAAGACGATGTTCAGAACTACATGTAGCTATAAGCGACTATTTTATCGTCGACATGTATTGCACTAAGGCGGCAATATCTGCATCTTCTAGCTTCATAGCAATATTTCGCATCATGCCATTTTTGTCATTGTTGCGAGCTCCCGAACGAAAACTTTCCAACTGAGCAGTTAAGTACATTGCATTTTGTCCGCCCAGAGCTGGGAAACCAGCTTGTGACATGCCTTTTGCATCAGCGCCATGACAAGCAATACAAGCGGTAATTCCACGCTCTATATCACCACCAAAATATAGCTTTTTGCCAACGTCACTGGTTGCTCCACCCGCATATTTTGCAGGTTGTGCACTATAATAAGCGCCTAAATCAAGCATATCTTGTTCGCTCAATGCCATGGCCATACCACCCATAATTGCATTAACACGGCCTTCTTTTCCGCCCGAAGTTAGCCCCGTTTTAAAGTCAGCTAATTGTTTCGCGATATAGCTACTACCTTGTCCAGCCAGACTAGGATACATAGGTACTAAGCTATTACCATCAACACCGTGACATGCTCCACACATTGCAGATTTTGTTTTACCGGCATCAACATTACCTTGGGCAGCATAGCTGATATTTAGTGCACTTGTTCCTAATAAAACCAAGCTTAGTAGTATTCTTTTCATCAATGAGCTCTCTATATATGTAGATAATTAAATGTGGCTAGCAATGATTGGTAAGGTTATTACCTTAGGCACTGCAGTCTTCAATATCAAACAGTTTACACAAGTTATACCCATCGGACTAATTTATTGATCACTTAGCAGGCATAAAAAAGCAGCTTATTAAGCTGCTTTTTTAAAAATATTCTTTTAACCGTGCTTTATTTCATTGAAGACATGTATTGCGCTAATGCATCAATGTCATTTTTCTTCAAACGTTTAGCTATATTTCCCATCATGCCATTACGATCATTATTGCGTTCACCGGTTTTAAAACTCATTAACTGTGCAGTTAAGTATTCAACACTTTGATTAGCAACAACAGGGAAACCAGCTTTTGCAACACCTTTACCCGTTGCGCCATGACAAGCGATACAAGCGGTAATACCACGAGCTGTGTCTCCACCAAAGTATAATTTGCGCCCTAGTTCAGAGCCCTTGCCATTACCTGGCGTCGGTTTTTGACTAGCAAAATATGCGCCTAATTCAGCCATGTCTTGTTCAGACAAGGCTGCAGCCATACCTGCCATTACCGCATTTTCACGCACACCAGATTTAAACTCTTTTAGTTGTTTAGCTGTATATTCCGCATGTTGTCCTGCTAATTTTGGATACATAGGCACTAAACTATTACCGTCCGCACCGTGACAAGCACTACACATTGCTGACTTTGCTTTTCCGGCAATCGCTTCTTCGGTAATAATCGCAACCTTAGTAACACGCTTAGGTTTTACATGAGCAACGGCCTTGGTATCAGCAAAATAGGCGCCCATATCGGCAATATCTTCATCGGTCATCGCACCAGCAAATTGATTCATTGCATAGTTAATGCGCGTTTTATCTTTAAAAGCATATAATTGCTTTTCGATATACTGGGCATGTTGGTTGGCTAAATTAGGGTTGATTAGTACCTGACTATTGCCCTCTTTACCATGGCAGCCGATACAGCTAGCAATATTACGTGAAGCATCACCTAATTCGTAAAGGCTCTTACCTGCACTAGCATTGCCAACATAAGCAACAGTTTCTACTACAGCAGCCGGAGCTGAATGCATGCTAGCAAGTTCAACTGAAACGGTTGCGCCACTTCTATCTAAACTTGAGAAGTAAGCACCGATATCAGCCATATCTTGATCGGATAAGCCAGCAGCCATTGGTCCCATCATAGCGTTGACACGTGTACCACTTTTAAAGGCTTGTAGTTGTTTAACAATATAGGCAGCATGCTGACCCGCTAAGTTAGGAAACGCATCACTTGCGCCAATCCCATTAGCACCATGACAAGCACTACACATAGCTGCTTTACTTTTACCTGCATCAACACTTCCGGTTGCTGCGAACGCGACATTAATACTCGTTACGGCAAGAATTAACGAAAAAATAATTTTATTCATTGAATGGCTCTCTGCTCTATTACTATTGATTAAGTATTCACTAAAAAATAAACGGATGAATATAAAAAACTAGTCATATTTTACACTAATATCATCACGGTGTAATAAGCATAGTAAAAATTAAGCTTAAAAAATGACACTTTTTACTGTTTCACGAGAAAAAAAAGATATAATGCTTTTTTTATTTGTTATTGGACACCATTTTGTCATCACCTGTTATTCATTTAAGTAAAGCCACTTTCACTTTAAGTGCGCCGGATATTCGTCGCTTGCCTGAAGACAACGGTATAGAAGTGGCCTTTGCGGGACGTTCAAATGCGGGTAAATCAAGCGCACTAAATACCTTAACTAACCAACGTGGTTTAGCTCGTGTCAGTAAAACACCGGGTCGAACGCAGCTTATTAACATTTTTGAAGTCGCACCTAACAGACGTTTGGTTGACTTACCCGGTTACGGCTTTGCCAAAGTGCCGATTGAAATGAAGAAAAAATGGCAAAAAGCACTTGGCGAATATTTAGAAAAACGTGATTGTTTAAAAGGCCTAGTTATTTTAATGGATATTCGTCATCCGTTAAAAGATCTTGATATGGACTTGATCCAATGGGCCGCGGACAGTGATTTACCGATATTGGCGTTATTAACAAAATGCGACAAGCTTTCACAAGGCAAAAGAAGTGCTGAAGTGCTTCAGGTTAAAAAAGCCTTAGCATCGTTAAATGCAGATATTACCGTACAAGCTTTTTCATCATTAAAATATACGGGGTTAGAAACAGCAAATGACCTAATTTGTAAGTGGTTGTCTGCCGATTTACCAACAGACCTTCCCGAAAGTGAAGAGTTTTAGCATCGCCATTTAATGCCAAGTGACCTTACTAAGGTCTAACTTGGCTAATGTTTTTCATACGAAAAACGCGATAAACAAAACATTCATTTTTCAATCATTAATCTTCATCCACAAACCTAACAAGCAAATTGATGCTGCTATCAAACCATGGCAACATAGTGCTTTAAAACTTATTCTTTCAAAAAGGCTCGTCAATTAATGGCTACCATTGCTGAACTCATCGCAACAGAACTTAACGTTAAAACCGCTCAGATAACTTCAGCAATTAACTTGCTTGATGACGGCGCAACCGTACCTTTTATTGCGCGTTACCGTAAAGAGGTTACTCAAGGGTTAGACGATAATCATCTGCGCCACATTGATCAACGTTTAAGTTATTTACGTGAGCTTGAAGATCGTCGAAAAGTCATTATTACCAGCATCACCCAACAAGATAAATTAACGCCAGCATTAGAAAAAGAATTACAAGCAGCAGACAACAAAACCCGTTTAGAAGATTTATATTTACCGTTTAAACCTAAGCGTCGCACTAAAGGCCAAATAGCCATAGAGTCGGGTTTAGAACCACTTGCCAATAACCTTTATAATAACTGGGCGTTAACGCCAGAAGTTGAAGCAAAAGCTTTTATCAATAATGATGCCGGTTTTAGCGATGAAAAATCAGTCCTTGAGGGCGCTATTTATATCCTTATTGAACGTTTTGCTCAAGACGCCAATTTATTACAAAAGCTGCGTAAGCATTTATTAAAGCAAGCACATTTAACCAGTATTGTCGCTAAAGGCAAACAGCAAGAAGGCGCTAAATATCGCGACTATTTCGAGCACTCAGAATTATTAAAAAATGTTCCCTCACATCGTGCTTTAGCGATGTTGCGTGGTCGCAATGAAAAAATATTACAACTCAGTATTAACGTAGACCCAAACCAAGAAGATAGTCAGTACTCAAGTGCCGAACAAATTATTTGTGAGCACTACAATCTGCGTTTAACCGGACAAGCTGGTGCAGAATTTATCACTAAAGTGGTACGCTGGGCATGGAAAATAAAATTAAGCCTAAGCTTAGAAACTGAACTATTGGGTAATTTACGTGAACAAGCAGAAAATGGGGCGATAAAAGTTTTTGCCACCAATTTAAGTGATTTATTAATGGCTGCGCCCGCTGGTGCAAAAACGACACTAGGCTTAGATCCAGGTATGCGAACGGGTTGTAAATTAGCGATTGTTGATGCTACCGGTAAATTATTACAAACCGCGACAATTTTCCCACACGCACCACAGAATCATTGGGAAAAATCAGTACGAACCTTAGTCAATTTATGCCAACAACACAAAGTTGAATTACTCGCGATAGGTAATGGTACTGGCTCACGTGAAAGTGACAAACTCGCGGCAGAGGTTATTCAGGCATTAGAAGCAAATAAACCACAAAAAGTGATGGTCAGTGAGGCCGGTGCTTCTGTTTATTCTGCTTCAGAATTTGCCGCAAAAGAATTTCCAGATTTAGACGTCTCCATTCGCGGCGCGGTTTCTATTGCACGGCGTTTACAAGACCCATTAGCTGAACTAGTGAAAATTGACCCTAAAGCGATTGGCGTTGGTCAATATCAACATGACGTAAGTCAGAGCCAGCTAAGTAAAACCCTCGACAATGTTATAGAAGATTGTGTAAATAATGTCGGTGTTGATTTAAATAGTGCTTCGGCTGCGTTATTAACACGAGTTTCAGGATTAAATAAAACGATGGCTGATAACGTCGTTGCTTATCGCGACGAACATGGTCGTTTTGATGACAGAAAAGAACTCAAGAAAGTAGCGCGTTTGGGTCCTAAAGCCTTTGAACAGGCAGCGGGATTTTTACGTATTTCAGGTGGTAAAAATCCACTAGACAATTCAGGTGTTCATCCAGAAAGCTACCCAGTTATTGAAAAGATCATTGCCCATCTTAATAGCAACATTAGTGATTTAATCGGTAATAGTGAACAATTAAGTAAAATTAATATCACAGATCTCAACGATATTAATATTGGCGAATTAACGCTTAAAGATATTATTAGTGAGCTAGAAAAGCCCGGCCGAGATCCTCGACCTGTTTTTAAAGCCGCACAGTTTAAAGAAGGTGTAAATACCATTAATGACTTAACTGTCGGCATGGTACTTGAAGGTGTTATTTCAAACGTTGCCAATTTTGGTGCCTTTGTCGATTTAGGTGTTCATCAAGATGGCTTAGTACATATTTCATCACTTACTGACAAATTTGTTAGCGACCCACGTGAAATTGTGAAAGCAGGTGATATTGTTAAAGTAAAAGTAATGGAAGTTGATGCGGCTAGAAAACGCATTAGCTTATCTATGCGTTTAGATGAAACAGTGACCACCAAGCCAGAACAAAACCAACAGACGAATAAGCCTCAGCCTCGTTCACAAAATACCACACCCAAAACGGCTAAGCCAAACCCGCAACGTAATACAAAGCCACCCGCTAAAAAGAGTGAAAATGCCGCTATGGGTAACGCTTTTGCTGATGCCTTTGCTAAGTTTAAAAAGTAGTAGAGGGGTGATGTTGGTACTGAAGTTATCAGTATCAACGACTAGATCCTGAAATAAATTCAGGATGACGGTTTTTTATTTTAAAGACTTGGTTATGTTCAATTTATGCTAAAGACCTCGTCATACTGAATTTATTCTAAAGACTGCTTCATGCTGAATTTATGCTAAAGACTTCGTCATGCTGAACTTATGCTAAAGACCTCGTCATACTGAACTTGTTTCAGTATCTGTGCTTTTTGCTATATTGATAACACTAGATCCTGAAATAAATTCAGGATGACGGTTTTTTATTTTAAAGACTTGGTTATGTTCAATTTATGCTAAAGGCTTCGTCGTGCTGAATTTATGCTAAATACTTCGTCATGCTGAACTTGTTTCAGTATCTGTGCTTCTTTCCATATTCATAACACTAGATCCTGAAATAAATTCAGGATGACGGTCTTTTATTCTAAATAATTGGTTGTGTTGAATTTATGCTAAAGACCTCGTCATGCTGAATTTATTCTAAAGACTGCTTCATGTTGAGTTTATGCTAAAGACTCCGTCATGCTGAACTTGTTTCAGTATCTGTGCTTCTTTCCATATTCATAACACTAGATCCTGAAATAAATTCAGGATGACGGTTTTTTATTTTAAAGACTTGGTTATGTTAAATTTATGCTAAAGACTCCGTCATGCTGAACTTGTTTCAGTATCTGTGCTTCTTGCCATATTCATAACACTAGATCCTGAAATAAATTCAGGATGACGGTTTTTGGGACGGTTGTTTTTGTATTAGGATGACATATGCGTTCTTTGGCATCCATGCCACCTCGCTATACCGTACATCCTGTACATAAAAAAGGGGAAGCAAAAGCTTCCCCAAAAAACCTCAGAATAGGAGGTCAACTAACGCAAAACGTGTGAATTCTTTGCTTTTATGTAACGGTATACTTATAAAACGTATTTTGCTGAAAATTGTAAGTAGTCAGAATCAACATTTTTATCTGCCATTTCAAAATTACCCACTTCAACACCGAAGGATAATTGCTGAGTAACATTTTTAAATAAATTTACACCCCAATGTGTACGGTCATAATCTGCAACTTCTGTAGTGGTGTTACCATAAAAGGCCGTGCTTCGTAAATCTTCGGTCCAGAAATGGCGGTATGCAACGCTGATTGAGGTTGTTTCTTCAACTTCTTCGCCAATTAAATCTTTTGATGCGGTTACGCCAATATAGCGACCTACTTCACCACCATGAAATTGAAAACGAAAGTCATCTTTGCCAAAAGTATTAATGCGACCTGAAATACCATAACCTAGTGCTGATTCTTCATTACCACCAACGGTTTGTAATCGTTTGGCTACTGCGGCAATAGCGACATTACCCCAATCGCCTTTAAAATTATAACGAGCAATAACATCAGGCATAGAATCATTGCCACTGACACCACCATATGATTCTGGATTTTCAACAGAGACCTGAAAGTTACCCATAGTGTAACGAACTTGTCCTTGACGAATAAAAGCTGCTGATAACAATGGACCACCAAAATCAGCGGCTTCTGCAAGTGCACTGGTGTTAACAAAAGTTGACCAAGTGTCACCAATTAATAGATCTTTATATTTAATAAATGCATGACGAATACGTGGGTTTGACGAATTTGAGATAATTTCATTACCCCCTCCTCTAACAGCGTCTCCATAGAAATCCATTTCAATAAAACCGGTTAAATCACCATGCTTATATTTAGTATTAATGCGTGATTCATTTACCGCAATACCAAAATTAGAAATACTATTGTCTAGTGCCGTGCCACTACCATACCAATAATCAGTTGCTGCAACAGTACCATCGATGTAACGTGCGTCGGCTTTGATATAGCCACCAAAAGTAATACTATCGTCGTTGTCTAATTTAATTTCGTAAGCCGCATTTGCTGTGCCAGCCAGTGCGAATAATCCTGTTGCTAATAGAAGCTTTTTCTTGTTAAACATTTTGCTATCCCCGTTTGTTGTGTATTAGCCTCAGAAAAACTGCAGATACGATCTTTTGGCTACTTTTTATCGTTTTATTTTTATTTTATGGATATAACTTAAAACGTTAATCGCTATTTAGAAATTAGACATAAGTCTAAAGGGGATGTTTTTTGCCTGTTAATAACGATTCTTTCATCTTATAAAATTGTATATTTAACGATAATTACACTTGAAGCGGTTAGGAAATGTTAGGCTGATCATAGCTTTGCTTGTATTATCCTCGAGTGAATAACTAATAATGAAAAAAGGTAAATTTAGATGAGAAAATCTCTTATTCTTGCCAGTGGCGTTGCAATTATTTCTGCACTGACACCAACCCTGTTGTCGGCAAAACAACTAAGCGTTGACGACTATAAAAAAGCTGAACAACAATTATCAAGCTATACCAGTAAGTTAGTAACAGGTACTGTTGACTACCCGTTATGGTCAAGCAATGACACTTTGGTATACCGCAGCCATACTGAAGACGGCGATAAATTTTTTAAAGTTGATATTAATAGCCAGAAAAAATCTCTCGCATTCGATCATAAAAAATTAGCAGAATCACTTGCTCGCATTACTGATAGCGAAGTAAATCACGATAAGTTCCCTTTCACTCAAGTAGAGTTTATATCTGCAAACAACATCAAATTTTCAGTAAAGGCAAAGAGTTACCAATGTGATTTAACTCATTATTTATGCCAGCTTGATGAACTAAGCCAAAAAAGTGCGGAAAACTTATCACCTGATGGTAAACGTGCCGTCTTTATTCGCGATCATAATCTATGGTTACGTGATTTAATAACAGATAAAGAAAGCCAACTCACCACTGACGGTATTAAAGACTTTGGCTATGCAACCAATAATGCTGGCTGGGTTCGTCGTGATTCTCCCGTAGTGACTTGGGCGCCTGACTCAAAAAAATTAACCACCTTTAAGCATGATGGCCGCAACGTAGGTGACATGGGCATAGTGTCAACCGCAGTTGGCCATCCAACAATTGACGTTTGGAAGTATCCTTTACCGGGTGATGAACATATATTTGCTATTCATCGTGTCGTTATCGACGTTGAAAGTAAAAAGGTCACGCCACTTGATATGGCACCCGATGCTCACCGTTCAACAATCACTGACCATGTCGCTGGACGTAAAGGCGAACTATTAGACATAGATTGGGCTGACGATAGTAAAACATTTGCCTTTGTTTCTTCTACGCGCGATCACAAAACTGCCACGTTGAAAATTGCTGATGCTAAAACCGGTAAAGTTAAGCTTGTTATGTCAGAAACACAAAAAAGCTTTTTTGAATCAGGTGTCGATGGCATTAGTTGGCAGTATTTAGAAAAAAGTAATGAGGCTATTTGGTTTTCTCAGCGCAGTAACTGGGGACATTTATACCTAATAGATTTAGCAACGGGGAAAGTTAAACAACAAATTACCCAAGGTGACTGGACGGTTATCGAATTACTCCATGTTGATCAACAAACGGGTAAGCTTATTTTCACTGGCGCAGGCAAAGAAGGCAGTGACCCTTATTACCATTATCTTTACAGCGTTAACAAAGATGGCTCTGAGTTAACCTTATTAACACCTGAGAAAAAGCACCATCGCATTACGTTAAACAAAGCCGGCACACACTTTTTAGACCGCGCGGCAACACCAACAACCGCTGAAATAAGCCGAGTACGTGCCGTTAGTAATAACAAAGAATTGACCATAGAAACCATGGATATTAGCCAATTAAAAGCGTCTGGCTGGCAAGCACCGGTTGAATTTATTGTTAAAGACAGAAACGGTGAAAATGATATTTATGGTTTAATGTACAAGCCAACAAATTTTGACGCCAGCCAATCTTACCCTGTAGTTAATTATTTATATCCAGGTCCACAAGTAGGTAGTATTCGTGGCCGTCATTTTCGTAGCTCTCGTGGCGATAACCAAGCAATTGCTGAGTTAGGTTTTATTGTTATAGAAATTGATGCTTTGGGTACACCGGGTCGCTCAAAAGCTTTCCATGAATTTTATTATGGCAACATGGGCGACAGTGGTATTCCTGATCAAGTTTCTGCCATTGAACAGTTAGCTAAGCGTCATAATTGGATTGATGTAACACGCGTTGGTATTTGGGGTCATTCTGGCGGTGGTTTCGCATCAACTCGCGCGTTATTAACTTTTCCAAATTTCTACAAAGTAGCTGTATCACAGGCAGGTAATCATGATAACCGTAACTATGCTGATGAATGGGGCGAAAAATACCATGGTCTTGAAGTTATAGATGAAGAAGGCATTAGCAATTACGACAGCCAAGCAAACCAGTTATCGGTTGACAGTTTGCAAGGTAAATTATTGATCGCTCACGGTACAACCGATACCAATGTACCACCTTACAATACTTTGATTGTCGTTGAAGCTTTGATTAAGGCTAACAAAGATTTTGATATGTTGATGTTACCTAATCGCGGCCACGGTTTTGCGCGTGAACCTTACATGATGCGCAAACGTTGGGATTATTTTGTTGAACATTTAATGGGAGCAACGCCACCCAAAGAGTTTCAGTTTTCTAAATAAAACAGCTTTATAACCCAATAAAAAAGACGCTTACTGCGTCTTTTTTATTGGCATTACATTATTTTTATCAGCCCTAGCTTGCCAATTATTCGCTTACACTTGCGCTAGATCAAAACAATTAGCCAACGTTGCCATAAAATAAAGTCATAGCCCTTATCATTTAAAGGAAAATGACATGACTCATCAAGAAATATTAACCTCCTTAACAGAGAAAAAAGCTCAGCTAGAGCATCGCATAAGTGCTATTGAAGCTGATTTACATCAAGGTCGCTCACAGGACTTTGCTGAACAAGCGACCGAAACCGAAAATGATGAAGTGCTAGATGAAATTCATCACCAAGCAAAAGCTGAACTAAAGTATGTTATTGCCGCATTAAATCGTCTAAAAAATAAAAAATATGGCTTTTGTTCAAGCTGTAACACCCTAATAAACATCGAAAGATTACACGCTTTACCTTACACAACAACTTGTATTAATTGCGCAACATAAGGGATAAAAAATGATAATAGAAAAACATGATTTACACCACGAGTTTCCAGAATTTGCTGATGAAATACGCAGCCTAAAAATGAATGATGCTCATTTTGCTCGCTTATTCAAAAAATATCACGAGCTCGATCAAGAAGTACATCACATTGAACAAGGGGCTGAAAATACTTCGGATGAATATCTCGATCAACAAAAAAAGCAGCGTTTACATTTAAAAGATGAATTATTTACCATCATCAAAAAAGCGAAATTAACCACCTAAAATTTTATCGTCAAGTAAGAGCATGAAACTAAGGTTAGCTATAGGTTCAAGGCAAGATGATAACGTTAACACTACTGCAATCGTTTAATTACTAACGAATAACACTAGACAAAGTTTCAAATCTATTTATTGTAGAAGGGGCCATAGGTGTTTTGATTAATCGTGATAAACACCAATAGGCCCTTAATAACAATAAAATAGGTGGTTACATGGCTAGACTAAAACAAGCAAAAGTAGCATTACAAGAAGCGTACGATACCTTTAATCAAGCAGTTGAAAAACCACTCCCCGCATTAGCACTATCAAATACCGACTCTATCCAGAATTTACTTAACATCGTTATCCGCAGAGAATCACTTTCTGTCGCCAAAAAATGTAGCTTCCCTAACAAGCTCTCTGCTGATTTAAGAAAAAAATTAGCAGACGTTTTATTACTAATTGATAAAGTAGATATTGAAATAATCAAGGCCAATGCTAAGTCTACATCAACCTCCGTTGATAAAGCCTAAACGGTCACCATAAGCCATTTCAAATAAGAGCGGTAGTAAGTTGTCAGGGGTATTGTTCAAAAGTAATATTCAACTTGAAAATATTACGCTTGCCTTCAACAGATTTACTTGCCATTAGTTTTTATGGGTTCATTGAGCCGAAATTACAATAATAAATCGTGCAATTTAAGTGAGTTGTTATCAGACATTTCACTGACTTGTACCATCAACAGTTCTGCCGTAGCTATAGCGTCATTTAAAGCGTTATGGGCAAAATGATT
Organism: Colwellia sp. BRX9-1; assembly: GCF_014077195.1. Classification (NCBI taxonomy): domain Bacteria; kingdom Pseudomonadati; phylum Pseudomonadota; class Gammaproteobacteria; order Alteromonadales; family Colwelliaceae; genus Colwellia; species Colwellia sp. BRX9-1. Next base: position 197,585 of record NZ_JACGVM010000005.1, on the reverse strand, counting down.
TGGCAAGCCATGAGCGTGGCGCAAAGTTGACAATCTTAATTCTGAGGGGTCGTAAGCGACATCCTTTTTATCAAGTTGACGCTTTGCTATCATTAGGGTATCTATCATCGGAAAAGGTGGCGCTACGCCATAAAGTTCCAAACAAGCTTGTTGCAAGAATTGTCTTTCAATACGAGCAAAATGTACCAACATTACTTTTCCAGCCAAAGCTTTGAGTAAGGCTTCAACCACCTCTTTTAATGGCGCGCCTTGTTCTTTTTGCTGATCAGTTATTTGATGAATAATAACGTTATCTGCGCTAAGATCATCCTTCGTTTTGATGATTTGATGGTAGCTGTCTTTTAATGATATTTGCTGCTGTTTTATGCCAATAAAGCCAACACTTAGTAACTTATCGTTAATGGCATGAAGGCCAGTGGTTTCAAAATCAACCGACAAAATTTCAATATCATTTAATGGCGTATCAGGTTCAGGAAAACTAACAGCAAGAAAGTCTTTTAAGGCTCCTTCTGGCGCTCGTGCCCAAGCACGTTTTCGTTGAGCTTCATAACCGAGTAACCAATAAAACAAGGGTTGATTGCTGAGCATATTTAACCTTAGTACGTTGACTGTCTGCTATCTTGTAATGCTTTAATGACTTTAAAAGCATCCTTTAAATGTTCACGTTCGAGCTTAGACAATTTTTTCGGTGACAAGTAATTATTTGGCTCTTTACCTGCTTGAAGTAAATTGGCTTGGTGCTCTAAACGCAATATGCCTAAAAATTCATAAGCATCAATTAAGTTAGCCGCCGACTCTTTAGAAATAGAAGGGCTTCCAGCTGCTTTTCTAAGGCGCTCTATAGTGTTCACTGATGCGATCCCTTCGGCTAGCGCATAAATTCTTGCCAGATCAACAATCGGCGCTATACCATTGTGCTTAATATCTAGACTCGATTTATGCTCGCCATCAGAAATTAACACAAAATCCCGAAAAAACCCCAGTGGTGGCCTCAGCATCAAAGCATTTCTAGACAGGTGTGCGAGAAATAAGCTATTACCTTTGGTTTTTGCCAGCAGCTTGCTACGTACTTCGTTAAGTAAAGAATCGTCGCCATGTACTGTAGCAAAATCAAAGAAGACACTACCATTAAGTAACGCCTGTGGGCTTGGAGTATTCACCCATTGCTCAAAATATTGATGCCACATTTTTTGTGGTTGTCGCCATTTAGGGTTTGAAGCCATGATATCGCCAGGACACAAGATAAAACCGCAGGCAGCAAGACCATCACAAACAAACGAGGCGAGGTTTTCAAACCAAGCTTCATGCTCAGGTTGTACCTGATCAGAAATAATTAAAGCATTGTCTTGGTCAGAATGGGCAAGCTGCTCTTGTCTTGCTTGAGAACCACAAGCTACCCATGCATAGGGAACTGGCGCTTTACCATTGATTTTTTCTGACATTTCAATAATTCGAATCGTAAATGCCATCGTTATCGCGCTAATACTTTTACCAATATGATCAGCGCTGGTGCCGAGTTTAGCCATACGAATTTGTAATTTTGGTATTAATTTACTGATACGGATCAAATCGTTAATGGTCGCCGCTTTACGAATAATACTGGTGATATTGACGGCATTGTGGCCTTCATTATTCATTAAGTCCGTGATAGTTACCATCGCCACTAGTTCGCCATACTCTCCAGAATCACTAAAGCCAGTAATAGGGAGGTGGTGAATACGCTTGCTAGTCATCAACATAAGCGCATCATAAGCGCTACTTTGCTCGGGTAACGTTGCCATATCTGTGGTCATAATCTCGCTGACTGGCAGGGTAAAACTTAACCCTTCAGCGACACAACGTCGACGAATATCTTTATCGGTGACTATACCAACGGGTGCACCGACACCACTTTCTTTATCATCGATTACGACTAGGCAAGAAATATCTTTTTCAGTCATTTTTAGCGCCGCTTCTTGTATGCTTTGATGACTGTTAATGGTTAATACTGGTTGATGATAAAATTGACTAATGGGGTTATTAATCAGTGAAGAATTAATAATCGCGTCTTCATTAACCTTACTCATTTTTCCTTTTAAACGTTCTGCAGCAGTTTGCATGAAAAAAGCGTCTATTTGTGGGTAGTCTGCAACTAAAGACAGCAAAGTTTGATAATCAAGACTGTACAGTAAAGTGTCTTCTTCAGTATTTACCTCCACTTCATTGCGTTGTGCGGGTCGACAAAAAACACTGCAAATTTCACCTTCGGTATATTTTCCCACTAACTGGCCATTATGGTCGGTATAAACCAAAGCACCTTTGCGTAAGATGTAAAGACGCGCCTCCTCGATACCATTAGGTGGCAACGGTTGTTTGGCCCTTACGTAGCAAATATTTATTTCTTTGACTAATTGTAACGTCACCGATTCGGGTAGGGTATCGAATGGCGGAATCGCTTGAAGGAAAGCACTAATTTCGGCGAGTTCATGATCCATATTCTTTCAGCCTTTAACAAAACATACTTAGTAGATAGCTATTTTTAGTGTATTTAGCCCGCTTACGTCAACCCTAAAGTATAAAATCTAGACTAAAGTGTAATACCTCAATTCGAAAAACCTTGTTAGTGTCAATAATAGTTAAATTTCACTATGAATTTTGATTTTGGTTTTATCGCGATCCGAATTAATAGTAAACGTAACTACTGCCTTAATTGGTAAAACAGGTGATAAATCAAGCGTAAAAAAATAATAAACGCTTCACATAATAACTGGGCTAAAACCCAGATAAGTTAAGTTGCTAGGAGAGGATAATGGAAGAGAAACAGACATATTGGTCAGAAAATCTGCGCCTAATATTTATAAGTCTTGTTATCTGGTTCGTCGTTTCATTTGGGTTCGGTTTGCTATTAGTAGAACCTTTAAATGAAATACGTATCGGTGGCTACAAACTAGGTTTCTGGTTTGCACAGCAAGGTTCAATTTACACTTTTGTCGGTTTAGTTTTTTGGTACACCAAAAAAATGAACGATCTTGATAAAAAATATAACGTCGAGGAATCATAATGGATGAGTTAAAACTCTATACATACATTGCTGTGTTCGGTTCTTTCGCCGTTTACTTTGGTATTGCTTGGTGGGCTCGTGCCGGTTCAACTAGTGACTTTTACGTTGCTGGTGGTGGTGTTACCCCATTACAAAATGGTATGGCAATTGGTGCCGATTGGATGAGTGCCGCGTCATTTATTTCAATGGCAGGGATGATTTCTTTCCTTGGCTATGGTGGCTCAGTTTTCTTAATGGGTTGGACTGGTGGTTATGTACTACTGGCCATGCTACTTGCTCCTTACTTACGTAAGCACGGCAAGTTCACTGTACCTGAATTTATTTTTGACCGTTATTACTCAAAAACAGCACGTGTTGTTGCCGTTGTTTGTTTAATCATAGCGTCATTAACTTACATCATTGGTCAAATGAAAGGTGTGGGTGTTGCTTTCTCTCGCTTCCTAGAAGTTGATTACGATTTAGGTCTTTACATCGGTATGTTCGTTGTTTGGGTTTATGCCGTATTGGGTGGTATGAAAGGTATTACTTACACGCAAATTGCTCAGTACATAGTATTGATTTTTGCTTATACCATTCCTGCAGTCTTTATTTCACTACAGTTAACGGGTAACCCTATTCCACAGTTAGGCTTAGGCTCAACGTTGGCTGACGGTAGCGGTGTTTATTTACTTGATAAATTAGACTTAGTTGTTACTGAATTAGGCTTTAAAGAGTACACCACTGACAACATGGGCGGCTCAGTAAATATGTTCGCATATACTCTATCTCTGATGATAGGTACTGCCGGTTTACCTCACGTTATTATGCGCTTCTTTACCGTTCCTTCAGTTAAAGCTGCACGTCAATCTGCAGGTTACGCATTAGTCTTTATCGCCTTGTTATACACAGTTGCTCCGGCAGTTGGCGCAATGGCTCGTTTAAACCTAATGAACACTATTGAACCCGTAGCCGGTCAGAACCTTGAGTATGCTGAACGTCCACAATGGTTTAAAGATTGGGAAAAAACTGGTCTTTTACAATACGAAGACAAGAATGGCGATGGTAAAATACAATATACTGCTGATAAAGCGACCAATGAAATGGTTAAAGTTGACCGTGACATTATGGTACTTGCTAACCCAGCAATCGCAAACTTACCAAACTGGGTTATTGCTTTAGTTGCCGCCGGTGGTTTAGCTGCTGCGTTATCTACTGCCGCTGGTTTGTTATTAGCGATATCCTCCTCTATCTCCCACGATTTATTGAAAGGTATTTTAACACCTGACATGTCAGAGAAAGATGAGTTACTCGCAGGTCGAATTGTGATGACAATATCAGTGATGGTTGCTGGTTGGCTTGGTTTAAATCCGCCTGGCTTTGCCGCAGGAACGGTGGCGCTAGCCTTTGGTTTAGCCGCATCGTCAATATTCCCTGCACTAATGATGGGTATATTTGCTAAGAAGATGAGTGGTCCAGCAGCAGTTTGGGGCATGTGTTCGGGTATCGGTGTAACTATGTTATACGTGTTCCAACACAAAGGTTTTATGTTTATCCCAGGCACTTCTTTCCTAGGTGACATGGGTCCTAACTGGTTCTTTGGTATTTCTCCTAATGCCTTTGGTGCAGTCGGCGCTGCTGTTAACTTTGCAGTTGCTTTCGCTGTATTAAGAGTAACAGGTCCAGCACCCGCTCATATCCAACAAATGGTTGAAAACTTCCGTACACCGCACGGTGGTGTTTCAGCAGCACATGATCACTAATTAGTCTTACGACAACTTTTTGATTAATAATACTAAAGCCCTATTTAACTTGTATAAATAGGGCTTTATATTTACTTATTACGATATAATGAGTAAATTCTTCTGCTTAAGCAGACATAATACTTAACACCGAACGGGCTAAATGGCCGTTATGATTAAAACTAAACTGACTCAGTGGGCGGCAGAACTAAAACCTAACTAGCTAAGTCGGCGTCATCCTAAATTCATTTCAAGATCTCAAGTTAAACAACTGAAATAAATTCAGCATGACGAAGTAACATATACTCATAGGAAGCTTTATGAACAAACACACTAAAACAGCTATTATCGTTGCCCCTATCCTGACCATTTTAGGCTTTGCCTTAGCTGATTTATGGGAAGAGAATAGTGCTAGTCAAGCGCGCGCTTTTGAATTAGTTCCCTTTGGACATTGTGACGTTAGTCAGCAAAAATGTATTTTAAAATCAGGAGAATTTGAAGTAAATGTTATGGATGATAAGGGTATAACGACCGTTAATTCTACTTTTCCTATCGACACCGCGACTTTATTTCTCGTCGATAAAGAAAACCAAGCAACGTCCTTTCGACTCGGCATGAAAGACTCGCCTTATTACTGGAAGCGCGAAACACCACTTGGTCGTTTGGTTGCAGATAAAGGCCAAAGCTACAAATTACGTTTAATCCTTGAAATTAAGGGCGGTAAATATTTTTCTGAGTTTTATACGCAAACACTTAACTAAGACCACCGATAACCCCACAAGTAGCAGGTCGTTAATTTATCGTTGTCATGGTATTTATGACAACGATTCATTGATAAAAACAACCACTGATAACATGACTAACACCAAGCCAACTCATTATCTGAACAATCATTCGCCACGACATCTTATTACACCCCCAAATTAATCACGCTAAGCCACCATAGGAAGATTATTTTTTGATAAAAAGGTAACCTCGATACTTTTACACTCCAGCGCTTAGCAAGGTTGTCTATGATTAAATTCACTTCTTCAGTGTTCACCCTGTCCATTAGGACTTAATTGGCATAATATAATTTCAAGCTTATTAGAAATAACCTTTTACTTCAGCTTAAGCTGAGTTTTCATCGTTTTTTCACTGTTAGTAAACAAGGATACTTATGCTACACATTGAACACTTAAATTTAGTCGTTAACGACATTCCACAAACATTGACATTTTACCAAGCAGCCTTTCCTCATTGGAAAATAAGAGCTGAGGGCATTTCACAATGGTCTGGCGTAGATCGCAATTGGGTACACTTTGGTGACGACTATCAATACCTTACTTTCAACAATAACGGTATTGGAGAAAATCGAGATTTATTGGGACATCAAGTAGGTTTAGCCCATTTTGCTTTTGTGACTGATAATTTAACAGCAATAAAAAATAGACTAGTAAAGGCGGGCTTTGATGTGCATAAAGAAGGCGTTGAGCATACACACCGAGCTAATTTATATTTTCTTGACCCCAATGGCTTTGAAGTAGAGTTTGTCCAGTACTTTAGTGATATTCCTCAACAACGAAACAGTGGCGACGAGTGATCCCCTTAAAGTATTAACTGCGTTTGTTGCCTAAAAAAAGGGCGTTACTTGATAAAGTAACGCCCTTTTTTACTAAGCAACAACAGCCGTGACTAAGCTTCGCTTTTAGCGATAGCCATCTCGGGTCTATTTTCGACTGAAGCCTGTCGACGCTCGGCGAATAACAAATAGAAACTCGGTAAAACAAACAGCGTGAATAGTGTGCCAATAAACATACCCGCCACTAAAATAATACCGATACTGTTTCGCGCTTCTGCTCCAGCTCCCGTCACCAATACTAAAGGAAAATGTCCTAAAATAGTTGCCGCGGTCGTCATTAATATTGGTCGCAAACGTGTCGTTGCCGCCTCTGTAACCGCCGCTAATTTATCGGCGCCAGCTATTTGAGCATGATTCGCAAATTCGACAATAAGAATACCATTTTTAGCGATTAAACCAATTAAGGTGATCAAACCAATTTGTGAATAAATATTAATGGTGGTTAACTCAATATAAGGTAAAAGTAATGCTCCCGACAACGCTAAGGGTACACAACCTAAAAGCACCACAAGCGGGTCTCTAAAGCTATTAAATTGTACCGCTAAAACTAAAAATACAATCAATAATGAAACACCTAATACCATCACTAGGGTACTGCCTTCTTTGCGAAGCTGACGTGATTCTCCAGCATAGTCAATACTGTAACCTGTAGGTAGCATATTTCTCGCCGCATTTTCTAGTGTTGACAGCGCTTGTTCTTTATTAACGCCTGGCGCAACGCCACCATAAACTTTAAATGAAGCCTGCTGAGCAAAAGTTGATAGTTCACGCGGTACGGTTTTCCATGTTAAATCAGCAACAGCCGAAACGGGGATTAATTCTCCCGAAGGTATCTTAATATTTAACGCTAAGATCTCTTCAGTTTTACCCCGAATATTATTATCAACCATTGGAATAACACGATATGCCTTACCGTTAGCATCGAAACGGTTAACGAAGTTACTCGACAATAGAATGCCCATTTGTTGACTAATATCAGCAACATTAAGCCCCAAATCAGCAATTTTTTCGCGATCTAGTTGTAACTCAACTTGGGGTAAATCTATTTTTAAATCACTGTCTGCAAAAAGAAAATCACCGCTGGCAAACGCTGCTCCCACTAATTGATCAGCATAGTTTTTCATTTCAGCGTAGGATGCCGAAGATTTAACCACCATTTCAATTTCAAATTGTCCCGCGGTTGGCAATGAACCGGGTAATATAGGTAACATATTCAAACCGGGTATTTGCGCCAATTTGCCATACATTTCTGGAATAAGTTCTTGTGTAGAGTAATTACGATCGTCAGCACCGACCAACTCTAAGCCGCCAAAGCCACCAGAAGTAAAGAGTAATTGCCAAACTTTCAAACCACCTTCAATCTCTTGTAAGGTCTCCACCACAGGTCCCATTTGAGCAACGTTGTACGCTAATGAAGAGTCAGGTGGTGACATAACGACAAACATAACACTCGCTTGATCTTCAACAGGCGCTAGCTCTTTCTTTGATTGCAAATAAAAAGGCACTGAAAGCAAAGAAACCACAGCCGCAATTAAAAAAACCTGCCCTTGCCACTTAAAAATACGTTGCAGTAATTTGCCATAAGCCTGTTGAATATTATCAAAGAGTTTATTCACTTTTCGTGTTAACCACCCCTCTTCCCCACCTTTAGGCAAGATATGTGCGCTCATCACCGATGATAAAGTAATCGCGACAATCCCTGAAATAATGACCGCAATAGCCAAGGTAAAAGCAAATTCTTTAAATAAAACCCCGGTTAACCCTGATAAAAATCCAATAGGAGCATAGACCGCAGCTAACGTTAAGGTCATCGAAATAATGGGAACAAGTAGTTGACGTGAACTTTCTAAAGCAGCGTCAAATTTTGAATAACCTTTACGCATTAAACGGGCAACGTTTTCCACCACCACAATCGCATCATCAACCACCAAACCTACCGATAATACAATCGCTAACACGGTTAATAAGTTAAGCGAGAAACCCATAAATGACATCGCTGCTACCGCGCCAAGTATAGATATAGGTATAGTAATAAGTGGTACCATCGCACTTCTAAATGACCCCATTAATAAGACAACGACCAAGCCGACTAAAATAACAGTTTCCATTAAAGTAATGAAAATTTCACTTAACGCATCACGCATATAAAGTGTACCGTCGAAGGCAAAATCTATCGACATACCTAAAGGTAATGTTTTATTCAATTCGGCAATTTTACTATAAAGACTATCGCCAATATCAATTTCATTAGCGCCAGGTAAGGGCCAAATTGAGATATAAACCGTGTCACTATCATTTAGCCTTGCCGTAACGCTGGCATCTTCTGCCGCTATTTCAACACGAGCAATATCAATTAAATGAATGGTAGCACCGTCGATATTTGCCACCACTAATTGCTCAAACTCAGTCACTGACGTTAATTGACTGTTAGCAACAATATCAATGCGCTGTCGGCTATTTTCAGCATAGCCCATAGTTGCAATACTGTTATTGGTTGCTAATGCTTGGTAAACCTCTGTCGAACTTAAGTTAAACACTGCAAGCGCTTGGGTATTCAACCAGATGCGCATTGCTGGCGTTCTTGCCCCTTCAATACCAACACGTTGCACACCTTCTATGGCGTTTAAAACCGGATTAACTTGTCGGGTTAAGTAATCAGTGACTTTTGATAAGTCATTACCATTAGCATTAACATTCAGATAGAAGACAGCAAAAGGACGATCTGCACGACTCACTGAGACTATGGGGTCTTGCGCACCTGTGGGTAATTCATAGCGAATTTGGCTTAAACGTGCGGTTAACTCCGCTAATGCTAAGGTACTATTTTCATTTAAGTTGAGCCACGCGGTAACTTTACTGCTGCCTGAAGTCGTTTTAGACTCAACATACTCAACACCAGGCACCGTTGCGGCAGCTCGCTCTATCGGTTCAGTAACAAAACCTTGCACCACTTCAGCTGAAGCGCCAATGTAATACGTGTCAATAACTAACGAAGCACTCTCTATCTTTGGAAACTGCAACACGGGGATCTTACTGATTGACCAAAGTCCCGCTAAACAAATAATAATAGACAAAACTAACGCGACAACAGGACGGCGAACAAAAATATCCATTACCGATGCTTTACTGTGTGAAATTGGATTTGAAGTTTTTTTCATCATAACTCGCTATTTCTTATCAGCAGTGCTCGCTGACAAAGACTCAGCGAGGTAAACTTTCATTTGTGGGAATAATTTAAATGCACCTTTTGTAGCAATTAATTGTCCTTCATTGAGGCCTGACAACACCATTACTCGGTCATCATTGCGATCACCCAAAGTCACTTTAACTTTTTTAGCCCGATAAGCACCTTCACCCTCTGCTTCAAGTATAAAAACATAACTTCCTAGTGGATCTCGTGTTATGGCGATATCAGGTACTGATATTAGCGAAGCCTCGGCGGCAATGGGTGAATAAACACTGACTAAGGTATTAGGCTTCAATGCTAATAATGAAGACTTTATTTGTGCGCGATACTTCAAGCTACGTGAAGTCCGTTTTAATTGTGGATCAATGGCAATAATCATCGCTTCATATGACTTAAGCTGATTCATCGGTTGAACGTTAACAACAGATCCCACCACGAGCTCTTGATAAACTTGTGGTAAGTAGAAATCAATCCAGGTAAATTCGTTAATACCAATCAAGGTCAATACTTGACTGTTTTTATCTAAATATTGTCCTATTTCAAGATTGTGAATGGCCACTTTTGCATCAAAAGGCGCGCTCAGTTTTTTCTTGGCGATCATCGTTTCTAATAAGGCTACATCTGACTTAGCCAATGCAACTTCAGCTTCAGCTTGATCAACAAGTTCTGCACTAATTTCATTGTTTTTCTTTAAGACAAGATAGCGACTGTAGGTCTTTTTCGCTAAGGTAAGCTGTGCTTGAGCGGCAATTAACTTCGAGTCTTCATCTCGATGGTCAATTTCAATAAGTACCTGATCTTTTTTCACCAGGCGTCCTGACTGTGCATTTAACAAGGTAATTTGCCCAGCGAATTCATTATTTAATGATAATGATTTAAAGGCTTGTACTTCACCACTGACTTTAAGCATTTCTTGATAATCGACACGAACCGCTTCAGTCGCATTAACCGTTGCTGAAGGCTCAGGCATATTGACTCCCTGCGATGCTTGGGCTTGTAATGATGACTTATAAAAATACAAGCTACTGACCACTGCAGCTAAAATTAGAATAATCAGAATCCATTGACGGATTTTCATAGTATTTCCTTTATTATTTCTCATGTTGTTATCTAAGTTCTGACGTAGTTAGCTGTAGAGCTACTTTTTCAATATCGTCTTTACTGACTTTTTGTTGCCAATTAAAGGTGTTGATAAAGCGTTGTAAATTAAGAATGTGCACATTGTCTGTTGATAAAGAAGTGATACCCTCTTGAGCTTCACTATCTTGTTTGCTGTTTCTATTGTGATGTAATCTTACCGTTTGAAAATAACCGACATTTAAAGACCATGCGCCAATACTTATCTGCTCCATGTCATTAACGCCCGACTGAAGTTCATTAGTATCGACTGCCGTTTGCAACAATACTTTAAATGAATCCTCGCAGACACGACTACAATTAATCATATAATCAAGCCAGCGTTGCGAGCATCGCTTTATAATAGAGCGTGTATTAACAATACTTTCTAGTTGATCATCAAAACTAAACATTTGTACTTTAGAAAAATCGAGTAAGCTTAAAGCAATAATTCGTTCTGGCGTAGTTAGTGGCAGTGCAAGCACTTGACTTACAACCCGATACCTTTCTTGATACATTTTTGTTGCTAAGACAATCAGCAAGTCTTCTTTACATTGCACAAATTTATAGACCGACCCCATAGATAGGCCAGCAGACTTGGCGATTGATGACATTGAAAAATCTAATAAGTTACTTTTTTCTATTGCGGTAACCGCGGCAAACAGAATTAACTTCTCTTGTTCTTCAAGGCTAAATTTTGGTGCGGGTGCCATAGCAACCTCTTTAACTTATTCGTTCGAATGATATTCGAACGCGATTATATAGCAATGTTGTTGAAATGCAATGTCCTGAAGTTAATGGCTAAAAAAACTTCGCTTAATTACCCACCAAGTTTTGTATAAATTAGCTTAAATGCTTGGTATTGTAGAAGTATAAAAATAAAAATTGAGATTTATTATGTTTCCTAATTGGCAATTGTCGGTATTGAGTATTGGTTATATTGGCCTGCTTTTTCTTATTGCCTATTTAGGAAACAAATACCGCCATAAAATTGTTCGTAAAAGTCAGGGTATTATTTATGCGCTAACACTAGGGGTTTACTGTACGTCGTGGAGCTTTTTAGGCACTACGGGCCAGGCCTCAACGAACTTTCTTTCTCATATTCCTATCTATTTAGGACCCATTTTATTATTTGTTTTTGCTTGGCCTTTTATCCAACGTATTGTGCGTGTTAGCTTAAAGTTAAACTTAACTTCTCTCGCTGATTTACTCGCCTCACGTTATGGCAAGTCACACAAGCTAGCGATTATGGTGACCATCGTCGCTTTAATCGGCACCATGCCCTATATCGCTCTACAATTAAAAGCTATTGTCTATTCTTTTCAACAACTTCAAGCTGAACAAACGTTAGTGACTTGGCGCTTTGGACTTATTTCAAGCGTAGTACTTGCTGGCTTCACCGTAATATTTGGTATTCGTCACATCGATGTTACCGAGCGCCACCCAGGTGTAATGCTTGCCATTGCTTTTGAATCGTTAGTCAAACTTTTTGCCTTTCTTGCTGTCGGTATTTTTGTGACTTTTTTTGTCTTCGACTCGCCCATGGACATTTGGTACAAGTCAGGAGCAAGTTTACAGCTAGAGCAGCAACTTAACTTTCCTAATATGATGTCGATGTTAGCGATGTTAGTTATTGTTATGGCGGCATTTTTATCCTTACCTCGACAATTTCAAGTCATGGTCGTTGAACTTAAAGACCCAAAAGATACTAAACTCAGTCGAAAAATATTTCCGCTTTATTTATTAGTTTTTGCGGTTTTCGCTGCGCCGCTGGGTATCGCGGGCCAAATGCTCTTGGGTGATAGTGTCCCTTCAGATGCTTATGTTTTATTTTTACCTTGGCATCAACAACAAACCTGGTTAACACTGTTTGCTTTTCTAGGTGCTATTTCTGCTGCCAGCTCTATGGTGATTATTTCTTCGATTGCACTGAGTACGATGTTGAGCAATGAAATAGTTTTCCCTTATATTTTTCGTGCTAGCAAAGCTAAAAACACCGATTTTGATGAATTTAGAATTCGCTTGCTTAACATTCGTAAAGCACTCGTTTTTTTAGTTATTTTACTGGGCTACGGGGTGTTTTTGATGACTTCACCCGATACGCTAAGCTCGTTAGGTGAAATTGCTTTTGGAGCTTTTGCGCAATTGACCCCAGCACTTGTTGCGGCATTTTACTGGCGAAGAGCAAGCTTAACTGGAGTATATGCGGGTATTTTAATTGGTTTTTCAATGTGGTTATTACTTAATTTTATTCCACAATTTGGCTTATACGAGCAGCCTTTTACCGGCGGCTTATTATCGGCTAATACCACCGTTAGCCTACTTAGCTTAACGGTTAATATGTTTGTAATGTGGGCATTATCACAAGTCAGTCGCCAAAGTGTGCAAGAGCGGGTACAGGCATCGCTATTTTTAGAGTGGCAAGCACCTAAACTACTCAATTCACAGAAAAAACGTCATATTGATGAACGTGATTTAGAAGTGCTTGTCTCGCGCTTTGTTGGCGAGGGAAAAGCAAAAATTAGTTTTAAACACTTTAAGCAAGGTGTCGTGAAAAAAGAGGTTACTCATCAAGATTATAATCAACAGTTATTACTGCATACTGAAAACACACTGGCAAGTGTTATGGGGGCATCTTCAGCACGTTTAGTCTTATCTTCGGCTTTAGATGGACGCGATATTGCCCTCGACGAAATTGCGGTATTAGTTGAAGATGCTTCGAGCCAGCAGCGTAAATTCAGTCAAAATTTATTACAAAGCGCTATAGAAAACGCCAGTGATGGTATTTCAATTGTCGATAATGAGCTAAAATTAGTCGCTTGGAACAATAAATATATTGATCTATTTTCTTACCCTAAAGAGTTAATTTACAAAGGCTGCCCGATAAAGCACCTTATTCGTTACAACGCCACGCGAGGTCTTTGCGGCGAAGGTGAAATTAGTCGGCAAGTTGAAAAACGTTTAGAGTATTTACGAAACGGAAGCCCTCACAGCTCTGAACGTGAAAACCCTGACGGCCAAGTGATCAGAATTCAAGGTAACCCTTTACCCGGTGGTGGCTTTGTCATGTTGTTTTCTGACGTTACCGCCTATAAAAATGCTGAAAGAGTCTTAAAAGATACCAATATTGATTTAGAAACCATTATTACCGAACGCACTAAAAAATTAGAAAAAACCAATGAAGATTTAGATGCTGCTCGTGAGAAGGCTGAACAAGCACATATCAAAAAAAGCCTCTATCTGAAAGCCTGCAGCCATGATTTAATGCAGCCATTGGAAGCTGCAAGATTATTTACCTCAGCCTTGAGTAGCCAAGGCAGTTTAAGCGAAAGCCAATTAAGACAAGTCAAAAACATCGATCATTCTTTAAAAGTTGCTAACGACTTACTGGCCGACTTAGCTGAAATAGCACGTATTGAAAGCGGTAATATCACCACCCACCTCACCACATTTTCAGTGAATGATTTATTTAAAGATTTGGCGCAAGAATTCTCAGCGACGGCGGCTGAATATCAAGTTGAATTTAAAGTGGTCTCTTGTAAAGCTTGGATTACTTCAGACCGTAATTTATTACGCCGTATTTTACAGAACTTAATTGGCAATGCCTTTCGCTACGCCAGTCCGGGGAAAATTTTATTAGGATCGCGAACTGTTGGTCAGCAAGTTATTCTGCAAGTATTGGACAACGGCCCAGGCATTCCGCTTGAAAAACAAAAGATTGTTTTCGAGCAATTTACTCAACTAGAAAACAATCCAAGTCATGCCAGCAGAGGTTTAGGATTGGGTCTGAATATTACCCAAAGCTTTGCAAAATTATTAGGACACCCGCTGTCGTTAACATCAAAAGAGCAGCAAGGGTGTAAGTTCTCACTCGCTATCACCAAAGCACATCGACAATTTAATATTAAAATTGAGCAGCCAGTCACTAAAATAGGTCTAAAAGACGTCACGGTAATGTGTATTGATAACGACCCTGATGTACTTAATGGCATGACAGAACTGCTCAGTGCTTGGCAGTGTAACGTGCTATCGGCTGAGTCTTTTGAGCAGGCAATAGCAATATTTGCACAGCATCAAAATGAAGTTGAAATTTTATTAGTCGACTACCAGCTTAATAACAATCAAGACGGCTTAACCCTTATCAAAGCGCTACGTGCAAGCAGTAATCATTATATTCCAGCAATATTAATTACAGCGACTACCGATAGTGACATTGAAGAAAAAACCCATAAAGCCGATGTTGGCTTTATGAGAAAATTGGTTAAGCCAGCAGCGCTGCGCGCAATGATGAGTGCACTGCTAGCGAAGAAGTTACAAGATAATTATTCTGAGTAATCGTTATCACCAACGGTTGTTGATGATTGATTTTACAAACCGCTGTGAGTGATTAATTAGAGGGTTGGGCACTAACAAGCAATTGGCAAGCAATAGCCCATTGCTATTACTGGTAATTGTTAATAGTTGCGGTTAGTGATTAATATTTGGCTCAGCAACATTCAGTGGCGCAATAGCAATAACGGCTTGCGTTCTGTTACGAACATTGAGTTTACGAAAGATAGCGGTAGCATGCGCCTTAATAGTCGCTTCTGAGACATTAAGGTCGTAAGCAATTTGTTTGTTTAATAAGCCTTGGGCAAACATCATTAAAATGCGGTATTGCTGCTGAGTTAAACTCGCCACACGCTCGGCAATATTACTTTCTCCATCACCTTTACTCGCCTGAGCAAAGCTTTCTGGCACCCATACTTCTCCTGCTAAGATTTGTTGAATCGCGTAAATAATAGTTTCAACTGGCGTCGATTTAGGTACAAAACCCGCTGCGCCATATTCCATCGCTTTACGAATAGTATCGTTATCTTCATGAGCCGAGATCATCACTACCGGTATTTGCGGAAAATGATTACGCACATGAATTAAAGTGTTAAAACCATGAGCGCCAGGAATATTTAAGTCTAACAAAACTAAATCACTGTCGGTATTATTAGCGAGTTGTTGTTCAAGTTGCTCGATTGTCTGTGCTTCTAACCACTGGGTTTTATTAAACTTAACATCGAGCGCAGCTAATAACGCTTGTCTAAATAAAGGGTGATCGTCAGCAACTATTATTTTTTCTGGCTGGAACATAATTTAATCCTTAAAACTTTCTTCTTCAAGTATACGGTTTTACCAGAAAAAGTTTATTAGACCTTAGCCTAACAACGCTTGTTTTGATTTAAACCACATTATGTTGAAATTATGCACCTTACTTGATTAAAAGTAAGGCAGCATCTTCAGCATAACAACAGAAAAACTAAGCTTTTGCTGGAATATTCTTCAATACTTCAACCAGTAACTGCCAATAAAGCCCAACGGCTTCGACATTCACTTTTTCATCAGGTGAATGAGGAAATTTAATGGTGGGGCCAAACGAAACCATATCCCAGTTTGGATAAGCGTTTTTAAATAAACCACATTCTAAACCGGCATGGATAACCATAATTTCAGGCACTTTATTAAAAAGTGACTGGTAAGTATCACGGACAGTTTTCATAATTTTTGAATCTGTATTCGGCTTCCAGCCGGGATAAGCACCAGAAAATTCAACCTTTGCTCCTGCTAATGTAAAGACTGATTTCACCATAGACTCGGCCAGTAATCGGCCATCGTCATGTAAACTACGAATAAGAGACATAGCGATAAAATTACGCCCTTTACAGCGAACAACCCCTAAGTTAAGCGATGTTTCTACAATACCTTCAATATCGTCACTCATGCGAATAACACCATTGGGGCAAGCGTTAAGGGCGTTTAAAATTGACGACTGTGTTTTAAGACTCCAACACTGGTCGAAAACCTCTGGTGAAATAAGTAACATCTCAATATCGGTTTCAATACTGCCTAATGTTGCGCGTAACCTGTCTAAATAATCGTCTAGGCTAAGTTTAAAAGCGCTCACATCTTTTGCTGCAATAACAAAACTGGCATCAGCTTCACGAGGAATAGCGTTACGCAAGCTCCCGCCATTTAAATCAACTAAACGCAAATCAAAATTTTGGCTTGCGTCGAGTAAAAATCGCACTAAAAGTTTATTTGCATTGGCACGACCCGTATCAATGTCTACCCCAGAATGCCCACCTTTTAAACCTGAAAGAGATAAGGTAAATGAAGTAAAATCTTGGGTAACATCTTCAAAAATCAATTTAAAGGTAGCTTCGGCGTCAATACCACCGGCGCACCCCATATAGATTTCACCTTCTTGTTCAGAATCGGTATTAATTAGAATATCACCCTCTAACCAGCCCGCCTCCAAGCCAAAAGCGCCGGTCATGCCAGCTTCTTCATCTATGGTTACTAAAACTTCTAAAGGACCATGAGCGATATCATTGCTTGCCAAAACGGCTAAAGCTGAGCATAAGCCAATACCATTATCAGCGCCTAAGGTGGTACCTTCTGCTGTAACCCATTGTCCATCAGCTTCTTCAACCGTGTAAGGTTTGATAGCATCGGTTAAAAAATCATGAACGGTATCAGCATTTTTTTGTGGAACCATGTCCATATGCGCTTGTAGAATGACGCCTTGGCAGTTTTCCATACCCGCTGTAGCTGGCTTCTTAATAAAGATATTACCAACGGCGTCTTCTTTTACCGATAAACCTTGCTCTTTTGCCCAAGCTTGGATCCAAGCTGATATTTTTTGCTCATGCTTTGAAGGGTGTGGAATACTGCATATTTTTTCAAATAACTGCCATAAATGCATGGGATGAAGCTGTGATAAATTACTCACATTTTTTCCTTAATTTTATTTTAATACTTATTAGTTTATCAACTTACTGAAATCGGTATTGCTCAGGGTTATGTCGTCGCATTTTTACCCGAAACTTACTTACCCGCCATTAAAAATTGCCATTGATCGTTAAAATCTTCGCTAGGCTTCTTGGTAAAACCTGAACGAACATATTGGCTAATTTTTCCTTCAACATAAGCGCCTAAGATATTTGCTAATGCTTGCTCTGAAATGCTAAAGCTCTTACCTTCACGTAATTTTCGTTCACGTAAGACTTGTTTAAATTGCGTTTCTAATTTTTCAAAATACTGATTAACACGTGTTCGTAATCTTTCATTTTCGCCCATTAACGCATCACCAGCCAAGATACGACACATGCCAGGATTACGCTCTGAAAAAACCAACAATACATGCAAAATATGATGACAACGCACTAAGGCTTCTTTGTGATCACTGAGGATTAAATTCACCCGTGAAAACGTTGATTCTTCAATAAAATCAATTAAACCTTCGAACATACGCGCTTTAGAAGGAAAGTGGCGATAAAGCGCAGCTTCTGATACACCCACTTCAGCAGCAAGTTTGGCGGTCGTTATTCTCTGGCCAGGACAAGTTTCTAGCATTTTTGCTAAACACTCTAAAATTTGTTGTTTGCGATTAGGTTTTTGCGCTACGGTCATAAATCGTTCTCTTATTTTTTTTCAACATAATGTTGCGAAATTAGTTGTACTAATTGCTCGGCAAGTATTTTTTTTGATGCTAACGGTAGTTCCGTTTTATTTTTATTGGAGAAAACCGTTAAGGCATTATCATCACTATTAAAGCCTTGTCCTGACAGCGCAACATTGTTGGCAGCAATCATATCAAGATTTTTTCTTTTTAATTTATCAAGCGCATAATGTGCTACATCTTGTGTTTCAGCCGCAAAACCGACGGTAAAAGGTTTTACGGATAAAGCAGCAACATCGGCAACAATATCAGGATTTTTCACTAAAATAAGTTGCATTTCATCAGCTGATTTTTTAATTTTTTGCGTTGCTACATCACTGACTCGATAATCAGCAACCGCGGCACAGGCAACAAAAACATCGGCTTTTTTGGCAAGTTCAAGCGCTTGCTGGTGCATTTGCAATGCACTTTCCACCGCTATTTTTTTACAACCATGGGGAACAGCAATACTGACGGGACCCGATATTATTTGGACTTCTGCGCCCGCTAATTGTGCTGCTTGTGCTATGGCATAACCCATTTTCCCTGAGCTATGATTTGAAATATAGCGCACTGGGTCTATAGCTTCACGTGTTGGCCCTGCTGTGATCACCCAACGTTGGCCCGATAAATCTACCTGAGCAATCTTCGACGCTGGTTGAAAAAATTGACAGACATGGCTGACTAAAGGGTCAACATCTAACATTCTCCCTAAACCAACATCACCACAAGCTTGTGCTCCTGAGCCAGGACCAAATACGGCAACTTTTCGTGAAATAAGTTTAGCAATATTTTCTTGAGTAATTGCCGCATGCCACATTTGTTGATTCATCGCTGGAGCGATAGCAATTGGCGCACTTGTTGCCAAACATAATGTAGTTAATAAATCATTCGCCATACCGCAGGTAATACGAGCAATTGCGTCGGCAGTCGCTGGTGCAATTAGGATAAAGTCTGCCCATTTTGCTAATTCTATATGCCCCATAGCTAATTCTGCTTGGCTATCAAGCAAACTGTCTGAAACGCCATTGGCAGAAACGGCCTGTAATGTTAGTGGAGTGATAAAAGCTTTTGCCGCTGTTGTCATCACTACACGAACATCTGCGCCATTATCTTTTAAACGACGCACTAATTCTGGCGTTTTATAGGCAGCGATACCGCCAGTAATACCCAGAACTATTTTTTTACCCTGTAAAATTTGCATAAACTGCTAGTCTTAATAACGATAAGTGGCGATAAGATACCATTAATTTGCCCATTTACAAATTTGCTTTGCAAGGATGCGGTGATGTTAAAAGATTGGTTAGAAAATGAAAAACCCAGGGAAAAGCTACTACACAAAGGACCTAGCAGTTTAAGTGATGCGGAATTATTGGCTATATTTTTACGCACGGGAGTAAAGGGATGCCATGTAGTTGAGCTAGCTCAGCAGCTTTTAAAAAGTTTTGGCAGCATTGCCGCCATCTATCGCGCAACTGAGCAGGAGTTTTGTCAACATCATGGTTTAGGTGTGGCGAAATATGTACAGTTACAAGCTTGTTTGGAGATGTCAAAGCGTTATCTTAGCGAGCAATTGCAAAAAGGTACTGCGTTAACCTCTTCACAGGTGACACGAGATTACTTGATCAGTGAATTACGTGGTGAAAGCAGAGAAGTCTTTGCGGTAATGTTTCTCGACAGCCAGCATCAAGTGTTAACCTTTGAACGATTATTTTTTGGCACCATTAACGCGGCAGCTGTCTACCCGAGAATAGTGGTTGAGCAGGCGTTAAAACAAAAAGCCGTCGCGGTAATTTTAGCGCATAATCATCCTTCGGGTATTGCCGAAGCGAGCATTGCGGATAAACAAATTACCAAAAGACTAGAACAGGCACTAAGCTTAATTGATATACAAGTACTCGATCACATTATTGTTGCCGGTAATCAGTGTTACTCGTTTGCTGAACACGGTGAATTATAAATAATAAATAACAGAAGGAGCTTTAGATGAATGAACCTAAACCCAATCAGAGCAGCGACGACGAGCGACGACAATCTTTTCGCTTAGATATGGAAAAAGAGTTAGTTGATATACGTTGGGTAAATGACCAGCAACAAACCGTGCAACGAAAAATTACTTGTTTGGACTTTTCGCGTGGCGGCTTAAAGCTCGATTGCGACCATGTCATTCCACTACAAACTAAAGTGACCGTCGTTTTTAAGGTAGCCAACCCCAACAGCCAAAATTTATATGGCACAGTGATCCGCTGTCTTAAGCAACCGAACGGTTATTTTGAATTGGCATTACGCTTAGAAAATGAAAATGCAAAATAAAATAGTTGCACTATAATTAATTCTCGACGCGAATGTTACAACAGCAAATGTTACAACAAGAGGTAAGGACATTTTATATTATGATGATTTTAGTAGGTGGCGAAAAAGGGGGTAGTGGTAAAAGCTGTTTAGCACAGAATTTAGCCGTTTATTTTGCCCGAGATAAAAAAGCTATCGTGTTGATGGTTGACTGTGATCCACAAAGAACAACCTCTGACTGGATACAAGCAAGAAATTCTGATCCGTCGTTACCCGCGATAAACTGTATTCAATTATACGGTAAAATTCGTAACGATTTACTCAGTTTAGTACAGCATTATGATTATGTAATTGTTGACTGTGGTGGCCAAGATAACTTAGCGCTTCGTGCTGCAATGTCGGTTGCTGACCATGTTATTATTCCGCTGCGCCCTAAACGTCGAGATCTAAAAACCGTGCCGCACATGGAAGATATGCTCAGTACCTGTAAAATGGTTAACCCAAAAATGCTCGCCTCTTTTGTTATCACCCAATGCCCATCGTTACCCAACCAAGGTAAACGAATATTAGAAGCAAAAGATGTTTGCCGCTCATATGGTATTAACGTATTAAACGCGGTAACCTTTAGTCGTAATGTTTATGATGACAGCGAAGAACAAGGCTCTTCAGTACTCGAAATAGAACCTCAGGGTAAAGCAGCAATAGAAATGACTGCTATAGCTGAAGAATTATTAGCAATGAAACCGGACAACTCACATGAGTTTAACTGACCTAAAGAAAACCACACAAGGAAATAAAAAGAAAAGGGAATTTACTGTTGACGAATTTATTGCTGACGCAGAAAATTACGCGTTAGGGCACCCTGAAATTGTTAATAGCGACAACACCAAAAATGTCTCTATTGAACAAGCCATTCTTGCTGCAAAACAGCAATTGGCGAGTAAGAATATGAAAGGAAATAAGCCCTTTCGTCATGCCACTTTCACTCTCAGTGAACAAGCGATTATCCAATTACAAGATCTCGCCAAAGAAACTAAATTAGCCAAATCACATATTATTCGTATTTTAATTAACGAACTTTGTGACGAAGAACAGCATAATAAACTGAAAAAATTGCTCGACTCAGGCATAAATTAACAACAATTTGATATTTATCTGTGCAATTATCACTCAAACCTTGCATTATACTGCCACAAAAAACAGATAAACCATTGTAAAGTAATACAATATTAAGTTAATATAGTTTTTTCTTATTAAAGGTGGCTTTCATTTTTCAGTTTCACTATAATATGCCACCTTTTTCAGGATCCCGAGGCGACGGTCTTGGGGAATAATAGTTCGACCTGGAATTAATTTTTGGAGTACTCAGAATGTCTAAAGTTTGCCAAGTAACAGGCAAAGTGCCAATGGTTGGAAACAACCGTTCACATGCAAGAAACGCGACTCGTCGTCGTTTTTTACCAAACCTTCAATCTCACCGTTTTTGGGTGGAGAGTGAAAATCGTTTCGTTAAATTACGTTTAACTCCGAAAGGAATGCGTATTATCGATAAGAAAGGTATTGATGTAGTATTAACTGACATCCGTGCCCGTGGCGGAAAAGTTTAACAACTACTTTTAGAGGAAATTATTATGCGCGATAAAATTCGTTTAGTTTCTAGTGCCGGTACTGGTCATTTTTATACTACTGATAAGAATAAAAAGACTATGCCTGAAAAGATGGAGATCAAGAAATTTGATCCACGCATCCGTCAGCACGTAATGTACAAAGAAGCTAAAATTAAGTAATTTAATTCAAGTTTTTAAAAACCCAGCAATTGCTGGGTTTTTTATTGCCTAAAATTTAGTATCATCACTATTATCGTATTTAATAATGAGTCTTTTATGAAGCTCTCTCGTACTGGTTGGAACAACGTTATCATTTTTTCAGTGATGATTTTTATTCTGGTGATTAACGTGACCAATAAAAAATTATATTCATCAACTGAGCAACAAGATAATAAACAACAGACCTTATTTGCCAAACATGCTGTTATTCTATCGCTAGCGGTTAACCAGCAAGTGGCGATAGAACGCATCGGACGCACTTGGCGAGCTACACCAGCAAAAATATCAGGACAAGCATTAGAGCAAATGATGCTCTCCTGGCATGAGATAACAGGTGACATAGTTACTGTTCCACCCGAGCTTGACCACCAAATGGCGTTAGTTGTTACGGTTGAATTAGCCGGTGAAGCGCAAGCTCAATTACTTAATTTGTTTATTACTGATAATGAATTGCTGGTCTTTAATCCTCAGCAAAAAAGATGGTTAGCTTTTCCGTTGGCAATATTTTCACAGCTCATTCCCAATGAAATATTAGCCAGTTAACTTCCCCCTTTCACTAAAACTATAAAGAAGATCATGTCGATGACTCATCATAAAATACAAGACTGCGCGATACTGACCATGGACAACCTTGAAAATTTTGAGGCTTACGACCATTTACTTGCACAGCCACTACTCGCGTTAGGTTGGCAAATGCATATGGTGTCATGGCACGATAAAAGTGTTAATTGGAACGACTATGCTGCCGTTATTATTCGTTCGCCATGGGATTACCAAGACGATGCGGCTGAATTTTTAAAGGTGTTAACTGATATTGAGCAATCTAGTGCTCACCTTGAAAATAGTTTACTAACAGTTGAGTGGAATATTGATAAAAAATATTTACGTGAATTAGTTAGCCTTGATGTAAATATTGTTAAAACATTGTGGCGGAAAAATTTAACGCCGCAACAGCTAGATCAATATTTTACTGAATTAAATGTTGATCAATTAGTCATTAAGCCTCGTATAAGTGCAAATGCTGATAATACTTTTTGGCTAACAAAAGAAAATCATCAAACATTTTATCCGCAACTTGCCCAAGCGTTTTCAGCCAGTGAGTTTTTAGTTCAGCCCTTTATGAAAAATGTTATTGATGAAGGTGAGTTTTCACTGTTTTATTTTAATGGCCACTACAGTCACGCCATTTTAAAAACACCAAAAGACGATGACTTTCGCGTTCAGGAAGAACATGGCGGTCGTTTAAGGTCAATAACACCCGAAGCAAGCTTAACAAAGCATGCGGAGCAAGCCCTTAAAGCGATAAAAACGCTAATAGGCATGCCTCTGTATGCTCGCGTTGATTTTGTACGCTGTGAGCAGGGTTTTGCCCTTATGGAAGCTGAGCTAATTGAGCCTTCATTATATTTTAATATGGATGAACAATCAGCAACACGCTTTGCCGATGCTTTTGTTCATCGCATGCAAGCATTAACACTGTAATTTACCATAAACCCGATATAGAGCTACTATGCCCGAATTACCTGAAGTAGAAGTTTGCCGACAAGGCATTAGTCCCCATATTTTAAAGCAAACCGTTTCGCAAGTCGTTGTACGTAATGCAAAATTACGTTGGCCTATTCCTGAAACAGTACAAAGTATGATTGGTCATAGTGTTCATGCTGTTGAACGCCGCTCAAAATATTTATTAATTAAGTTTTCACATGGCACCTTAGTTTTGCATTTAGGCATGTCAGGAACCATTAGAGTTATTGAAGCCGATACACCTATCGCAAAGCATGACCATTTTGATTTAGTCTTCGCACACGGCAAAGCGTTACGTTTGAATGACCCTCGACGTTTTGGCGCGGTATTATGGTTTAAAGACAATATTGACGAGCGAGGTTTATTAAGTAAATTAGGACCCGAGCCATTGAGTGATGACTTCACTTACGGTTATTTATTTACTAAGGCACAGAATCGCAAAGTACCAATAAAAACCTTTTTAATGTCAAACCCTGTTGTGGTCGGTGTCGGTAATATTTACGCAAATGAAGCATTGTTTAAAGCAGGTATTCTACCAACGGCCTTAGCCGGAACAATTTCTGCAGCACGTTTTGATCAGCTTACCGATATTATCAAACAAGTATTAACTGCAGCCATTGCCCAAGGTGGCACAACCTTAAAAGATTTTACTCAAGCAGATGGTCGCCCAGGATATTTTGCACAAGAATTATTAGTTTACGGTCGAGCAGGCAAGCAATGTAATAGCTGCCAAACGATTCTTGAAGAAGTTAGACAATCGAATCGCAGCTCGGTGTTCTGTCCGAACTGCCAAACTGATTAAGTATCGTCGAGTGCGGCTTTTACAATAGGATGAACAAATTGACTCACATCACCATTATGCAAGGATACTTCTTTTACTAAGGTTGACGAGATAAAAGAATTTCCTTCTGATGGTGTCAAAAATACACTTTCGAGTTCAGGGGCTAAACGTCTATTCATATTGGCTAATTGAAATTCATAATCAAAATCAGACACAGCGCGCAAGCCGCGGATCAGTACTTTGGCTTGATTTTTTTTAGCAAAATCGACTAGCAAGCCACTAAAACCAACCACGGTGATATTGGGCAGATGTCGACTCACTTCTTCAATCATAGCAACACGCTGCGCTAAATCAAAACGAGGCTTTTTACTTGGGCTGGCAGCAACACCAACAATAACTTCAGAAAACAAAGCACTCGCACGTTCAATTAAATCTGTGTGGCCGTTAGTGACCGGATCAAAGGTTCCTGGGTAAATCGCTTTTATCGTCATTAGTTGTATCTTCTTTATAAACTTAAAAACATTGTAAAGGCTATTTTTAGTGAATGGAAACTTACAAAGACGAATTTGTTAAAGTATTTACTCGAAAAGCCTTTCCGTCAGTTCAATTTTGATAGTATGATGGAAAATAATACAATGATAAAAACAGAAGTAACTGACATGAAAACCCGTGATAAAATTATTCAAGCCAGCATTGAGCTTTTCAATGAACAAGGCGAGCGCAACGTAACAACCAATCATATTGCAGCGCATTTAAGCATTAGTCCGGGTAACCTCTATTATCATTTTCGCAATAAAGAAGACATTATTCTTTCCATCTACGAAGAATATGCACGTAACCTATTACTAGATACAGTCCCTTTTGTAACGCCCGAAGTAAAGCCCCTCGATACCATCATTTTATATATGGATGCTGTTTTTCAAGCACTGATGAAGTTTAGATTTTTCTACAGTAACCTGCCGGTATTGTTAGCAAAAAATCCTTTATTACATGAAAAATATGTTGATGTACAATCATCAATAGCTACCCGTGTCAGTGAGATGCTGTTGTCATTACGTAGTACTCATATGATGAAGTTTGCTGATGAAGACTTACCTGATATTGTCAGTATCTTGCGTTTAGTGAACACCTTCTGGTTAAGCTTTTATCAAACCCAAAATAAAAACATTGAAATTACTGATGCTGTTTTTTATGAAGGCGTCTTAAAAATATTAGTGATTATTCAACCTTATATCACTGAATCTGCAATGCCTGAGTTTTTAGAAGCGCGTACCATGTACCGTAAACGTTGTATGGAAGTCGCTGAAATCGCTTAATCACCAACCGCCTGATCAGTTGAAAATCAAAATATTATTCAATTAAATTTTGCATTTTTAATGCCGTTAATCACTCATTTGACTGCAGGTATCCTGCTAATAGAAGTTGCCAGTCTGATTTTTGCCAATTAAAGTTTGGCAATTTTGCTTTTTCTTTTTCAAAAGAACGTAATAATCTTGCCATATTAGCTTGCTGCCATGATTGAGCAACCGCTCGTTGTTCGCCGCGATCAAAATCAATCAACCAAACATTGTTCTCTTCATCGAGCAGAATATTGTGACTATTTAAATCATGATGATAAATGCCAGCATCATGAAAACGACGGATCACCTTGCCCACTTCTCGCCAAATGTGCTCGACTAATGGTGCTTTTGATAAAACCGCGACTAAATCTTGAGCATGTTCAATTCGAGAAGATAACAAATCAGCTTGATAAAAAAGCCCCTGCTTAATCACTCGAAAAGCAACCGGCTTTGGCGCTGGCAGTGCTAACCCCTGTAGCGTATTCAATAAATGGTATTCTTGGGCGGCTCGAGTACTATTTTGTCCCGTAAAAAAATATTTATCATTAATTATTTTGCCAATTAAACCACCACGAAAATAATGACGTAACACCCAATGTTGTTTTTCCATGGTGTTTACTTCTGGAGAGTCGTACTGAACAAACCAAGTAGTACCACGCCCTTGGGCACTGCCGGTAATGGCATTATTTTCATGCCAAAAATCACTATTAAGCATTTCAGGAGAAAAGTCATCGATTGCATTGGCGTTATAGCAACAATAAATATTAGCTTGTTGGTAAATTTTTTCTTGGTAAGGTTTTACAATTGCTGACTGTTTCAAGATAATAGACTCAATTCAAATACTTTATATGCTCTATTGTGGTGATTCCTTTATGCTGGGTCAATTAACAGCGCCAAAAAATTTATGTTTATTACGCTTATCTGCTATCGGAGACGTTTGTCACGCCGTAGCTATGGTGCAACAAATTCAACGTTTTTATCCTCAAACAAAAATTACTTGGGTGATAGGCAAAGTAGAGGCGAACTTATTACAAGAATTGCCACAGGTAAAATTTGTCATATTTGATAAGAAAGCAGGCTTAAAAGGCTATCGGGATTTACGTGCTGAGTTAGCCGATCAAAAATTTGATGTGCTATTACATATGCAAGTAGCCTTGCGTGCCAGTTTAGCGAGTTGCTGTATTAAAGCAAAAATAAAAATAGGTTTCGACCGTAAACGAGCTAAAGAAGGTCAGTGGCTTTTCACTAATCATCAGATAGCGCCACAACATCAACCACATGTACTTGATGGTTTTATTGGTTTTGCAGAAGCTATCGGTGTTCCCAGCGAAAGTCCTAGCTGGCAAATGCCCATTGGTGACGAAAACGAACTTTGGGCAAGTGAGCGGCTATCGTTAGCATCTGATAAACCTATTGCTGTTATTTCGCCCGCGGCAAGTAAAGCTGAGAGAAATTGGCATGCCGAAGGTTATGCAAAAATAGCCGATTATTTAACAGCGT
The DNA here is from genome assembly GCF_014077195.1 of Colwellia sp. BRX9-1. Classification (NCBI taxonomy): domain Bacteria; kingdom Pseudomonadati; phylum Pseudomonadota; class Gammaproteobacteria; order Alteromonadales; family Colwelliaceae; genus Colwellia; species Colwellia sp. BRX9-1. Next base: position 170,169 of record NZ_JACGVM010000005.1, on the reverse strand, counting down.
TAGGTTTTCAAGTGGTTATTTGTGGCGGACCGACCACATTAGAAACATTACTAGCCACTGAGATTATCAGTTTAAGCCAATGCAACCTTGTTAACCTTGTTGGCCAAACCAATTTGAAACAGCTACTTGGTGTGCTTAAAATAGCTCATTTGGTGATAGCTCCTGACACTGGGCCAGCGCACATGGCAGTCACTGTTGGCACACCCGTTATTGGCTTGTACGCGCACAGTAATCCTTGCCGTACCGGGCCATATTTATATCAAAACTATGTAGTAAGTTGCTACCAACATACTGCCCAAGAACAATATAGACAACCTCTTGAACAGCTACCTTGGGGGATTCGCGCCAAAGGTAGTGATTTAATGAATGGTATTACTTTCAGCCAAGTTAAAGAAAAACTGCACCTACTTCTTGATGAACACTACCCTGAGTTTCTCCTTAAATAATAGTGACGGTTAAACTGCCTCACATCAACTATAAATTCAAAACAAGGTCTTGCATTATTTTAGCGAGACCAGGGATCCTTGCGCCACATTTAACTTAACAAGCAACAACAACAACAACAACCGAATAACAGTTATCGGGAAAAAGACAATAAAGTAAATTTATTTGTTGCAAATGATAATCACTATCATTAGTATTCGCACCAAGTAAATTTATCTCTCAATTTTTCTCTTAGGAATAACAATGAAGTATTCACCTGTCTGCTTAGCAATTTTCGTTGGCTTAACGCCTTTTTCATCAAGTGCCAATGAAAGCGCTACAAATAATAGCTCTGTTGAAGTTATTGAAGTTAAAGGTAGTTATTTTAATAACTATAAAGTTGACCAAGCACATGGCGCAATGCGGACCAATGTTTCTTTATTAGAAACTTCTCAGTCGGTCACCGTTATTCCCAACTCGGTAATAGCAGAACAACTAGCGACAACATTAGGCGAAGTATTAACCAATGACGCAAGTTTAACTGCCGGCTCTAAACAACGTAATCGTGAAGTATTCAATCTACGCGGCTTTGAACTAAGTTCTTCCAATGGCTACCTTAGAGATGGCCACCAGCATTGGTCACACTACCAACAACCTATCGAAATCTTAGAAAATATCGAAGTGATTAAAGGTCCTTCAAGTATTTTATATGGTCAATCAGGGCCTGGTGGATTAGTGAATATGGTGACAAAAAAGCCAACAGCTAAAACATTATTTACGCTAGGTGTTGATGTTGACCAAGAAGGTTCAAGCCGATTATCGTTAGATGCTGGTGGCTCGTTAACTGATGATGAGTCATTACGTTACAGAGGTGTACTGGTTAAACAAGATGCTAAATATCAGCATGAGTACCAAAACAATGAACAACGTCAGCGCGATCGTTTTCTAGGTGCGTTAGTCATTGACTATGATATTTCAGACGATGCAATGGTACGCCTTCATTATGACCGAACGGACGATGAAGCAGGGTTAGATACAGGTTCTTGGTTAGATGAAAAAGGCGATGTTATTGGTCATAATAAAACCATTCGTGATATGTCTTGGGCATTTACTGACATTACCGTTGAAAACATCGGTGTTGATATCAACTATGCATTAAATAATCAGTGGCAAGTTGCACTCGGCTACAATGAACAAAGCTTTAAACGCCAACGATTTGAATCGTCTCCTAAAAAACCCACAACTTTTTTAGAGGGTGATAGCTATACGTCTAAACCCTACGACCGTTTTGATGACTGGCAGTTTAAAACTGCTTTTATCGATTTTACCGGAGAATTTACCCTCGCCGGTCTCGATCATCAATTATTAATTGGCGCTAATTCTTTAGACTATTACTACGGACAACGTAAAGTAAATGGCGAGTCAATTAACTACTCTAGCGACCAAGAAGAGCCAGCACGACCTGATATCAGCTACACAACTGACGATTCACTTTACACCAGTGCCTATGATTACTATGGCATTTATTTACAAGACTTAATCACCTTAAATGATCAATGGCAAATATCGGTCGGAGGACGTTACGACAAGCAAAGTAAAGAAGGCGCGAACAATGAGTCGTTCTTGCCTAAAGCTGGGCTTTTATTTCATCCTGATGCCCAAACCACTTTCTACGCGAGTTATTCAGAAGGGTTTGAACCCCAGAGCAGCGAAACACTCGAAAACGATCGAGATATTAATCATGGCATGAAGCTCGAGGCCATGACATCTAAACAACTTGAAATCGGCTCTAAGTGGCAATTATTTGATGAACGTTTATTAGTAACGACCGCTATTTTTGATATTACCAAAACAGGCAAGTTAATCACTGAAACAATCAACGGCGATCCTAATTTTGATACGCAAACTGAACAGGCAGGTGAGCAGCGTCACAAAGGTTTCGAAGTTGCTGCACAAGGCGCAATAAACGATAAGCTCTTTGTTATGGCATCGTTAATGAACTTAGCCGCAAAATACGACAAAGATGAAAATTATCAAGGAAAAACCCCTGTTGATGCTCCCGAGTGGTCAGCATCAATTTGGTCTCGTTATGAATTAACGGACCAACTTGCTCTTAATGCGGGTGCATTTTATCAAGGTGAACGTTTTGCCGATAGCGATAACACTATATCCAAAGATGCTTATACCCGTATCGATGTTGGAGCAACCTATAAGACCACAATAAGTGGCCAAGGTGTTGATTTCCGCTTCAACATACAAAACTTGCTCGATACTGATTACCTTGCTGGTGGTGGTATATCTAGCGTTACCGCAGGCGACGGAATTAGCTACCGATTAGCCGCACAGATATCATTCTAAATTGACTAAAAATAATGGGTAACAAATAGTTATTTGTTGCTCATTAATAAATTAAAGACCCTGACACCTGCTATGCAAATAAATAAAAGTACCTTAAGTTTTTCTCGTCTGATTCATGTCTATGTGTCGATGGCATTGTTGAGCTTACTGCTCTTTTTTTCAGTAACCGGCATTACCCTCAATCATCCTGAATGGTTTCGTGACAGCAAAGCTGACGTTGTAGAAAGAGCATTAATGATTGATTTGTCTATGATTAAAAATCCGCCGTTAACACCACTACAAATTGTTAATGTTTCGACAGCTATTGAGCAAAAATTGTCGGTATCGTTAAACAACACGATCCTCGAAAGTAGCCAAGACGAGTTGTTTTTCAGTATAAAACGAGCAGGAAAAAATACCGCTATTACCCTCGATTTAGTCAGTGGAGAGTTGTTTTTTGAAGAAACTGACTACGGTTGGTGGGCGCTAATGAACGATTTACATAAGGGAAGAAATACCAGTGTTTTTTGGGGGTGGATTATTGATATAACCAGTTTACTTTGCATCCTATTTGCCCTAAGTGGCTTTATTTTAGCCATGCCACAAAGACGATTTAATCGTACCTTAACGGTAAGTTTAACCGTGACTGTCGCCATGATTTCTACCGCTATCTGGTGGATTTAAATCAATTAGCATGAACAACGCTCTCTACTTGAGTGAGCACAAAAGGAATTTATATGAAGATAAACAAAATCGGGTTATCACTTATTTTATTAAGCTTGATAAATTTTAATGCCGTTGCCAATCCGAGCAACTCAGCGCCAGCACAATTAGAGCTTGAACTGACTTTAAAGCAGCAACTCGGCGAGTATCATCCGCCCTATGTTGCGAGCTGGATTGAAAACTCACAAGGAAAACCAGTACGTACCTTATTACTTTGGCGAGAAAAAACGAAATGGTTAAAGGACATTCGACGATGGTGGCGTAAGGTCGGTAAAAAAGATGCTGACTTTGTTGATGGTATAACTTCTGCGACTCGCGCAGCAGGCAAATATCCTCTGACTTTCTTGGCCGAAGATGATCAGAAAAAGTCACTAATAAAAGGACAATATACTTTATTTATTGAAGTAGTCAGAGAAAACGGTGGACGAGCCATTTTGCGCCAACCATTTGTATTAAATAACATAAAATCAACATTTACTTTAGCGGCAAGCCATGAAACTGATGAAATAAAATTCACTGTGCTACCGAAATAAACGTATTCATCCCCTTAACTCAAAAACGTAAACACTAGACTTGGAATATAAAATGACTTTAAAAAAAATAATCGCGTTCACCTTAACCTGTGCCATTAGTACACAAGCTTTCGCTCATTCTCGCTGGGTTTTACCAAGCCACTTTAATTTGTCTGCTGAACAAGGCGAATGGATAATGGTTGATATAACTGCATCAAATGAAACCTTTAATGTTGATAAAGCTATGGGGGCAGATTTAGTGAGAATTATTACCCCTAATGGCAAGCCATCAAGAGCGTCGTCAAGCTATAAAGGCCATAGAAAAAGTGTCATTGATTACTTCTTAAAAGATCCTGGGACCTATAAAATCACCAATAACAGTGAGGCTAGCTTTATCACCTCTTATACTATCGACGGCGAGCATAAAAGACTATCAGCTAATAAGACAGAACTAGCCGGCAAATTACCAACCGAAGCTACAGCGATCAAAACCACTTATCGTTATGCAAGAATAGAGAGTTATGTCACTTTAAATGCACCGAGTGATAACTTTAAAACCGAAGGTAAATTATTAGAATTGCTACCGGTTACTCATCCATCAGATATTGCTGAAAATGAAAAAGTGACTTTCAAATTTTTATTTAATGGTAAGGCACAAAAAGATGTTGCCGTAGAAATTACCGCCGACGGCGCACGTTACCGCAATAACCCGCAAACGTTAACTTTGCTCTCAAATGAAAAAGGTGAAATTACCTTCACACCGAACGCTGCAGGTCGATATTTATTAGTTGCTGAGCACAAAGAAGACACACCAAACTCTCCTTTGGCGGACCAGCAAATGGGCAGTGTATTTTTAACATTTGAAGCACAACTTAATTAAACTAAAGTAACGTCAATAATTGTTTTACACTTCGGGCACTAGCTCCTTGGTTTTGTGTTACCACGCGGTAAGCATTTTCTCCCAATGTTTGCTGCGTTTTTTCTGATAACAAAATATCAGCAATGATTTTACTTAGTTCATCAGTCATCTTCGCACTGTCTTGGTCAGTGAGCTGAACAATGCCTTTTTCAGCAACGAGTTGCTGCATAACCTCAACAAAATTACTCATATTAGGGCCAACGACAATCGGTTTTTTAAATAGCGCAGGTTCAAGGGGATTATGCCCACCGATATCCGAAAAACTGCCCCCCATAGTTACAACGCTAGCTAAAGCACACGTCGGTAACAGCTCCCCTAAACTATCGAGTAACCAAACTTGTTTATCACGAGTTACTTTTTCTTGAGTGCTGCGACGGGCAATATTATAACCTTGCGCTACACATAATGATGCGACATCATTAAAGCGCTCTGGATGGCGCGGTACAATAATGAGTAGTAATTGTGGCAAGCTTTTTAGTAATTCAGCAAACGCATTTAACGCAAGACTTTCATCCCCTTTATGAGTGCTAGCAACAACCCAGATTAATCGTTCGGTTACCACAAATTCAGCCAGCTCTTGCCGCTTATCTTTTATTGTTTGATTAACACTGATGTCAAACTTCACATTTCCAGAAACCTTGCAGCGAGCAGCATCGGCACCTAAGGCTAAAAAGTGCTCATAGTTCACTTGGCTTTGACATAACACTTTATCAAAACGGTTAATTGTCGGTGTGATTAACCAAGCTAGCTTGCGATAATTGTTCATCGATTTTTGTGATAAGCGGCCATTAATCAATAACAATTTTATTCCTTGATCTGCACTTTGCGCGATTAAGTTTGGCCACAACTCAGTTTCCATAAAAACCATCGCCTGTGGTTTCAATCTATTTAAAAATGCTGCCACACAAAAGGTACTATCTAGGGGTAAATAACAATGTTGAACACGTTCCCCAAACAATTTTTTAACTTGCTCTGAACCCGTTGGAGTAAAAGTAGTGACAGTGACAACACGATGAGGTTTTGTTTCTAGCAGTTGGCTGATAAAACTCTTTAGAGCAATAACTTCACCGACACTCGCCGCATGAACGATAATGCCACCCGCTTTAAATTCTCGAGGTAAAAACCCCAAACGTTCGCTGATTCGTTGTCGATAAGCTTTTTGTTTTACTGAGCGAAACTGAAGTAACAACCAAACGATCGGGAGTAAGCAAAGAAAAACAAGTCGATATAACATTAAAGATAATTGATAACGCACAGAAAAAACTCTTTAGTTGTTGATAAACGCAGTATAGCGACTTAAGCAAACAATAAAAATACCCAAAGCCGATGGAGTTTGTTATCGTCGTGATATTAAAGGAACTAAAATAGTAGTGCAGGAAAATGAGCAAATTTCATTTCATCAAGAACATATTCAACCATGGGTTCGCCATGGTCAGCATTATACTACTAGCGCCTTTATTATCCGCACAAGAATATGAAGAACCAACATATAATCAAGTAGATGTTAGCCAAGTAAATAAAAAAGATACGCCGCAAAAAGTAAAGTTTCTCGCTGACGACGATTTTGTCTTATCGGCTAATTATTATCTCGGAGACGCGCTTGGTGGCGGCGTATTATTACTCCATGACTGCTCCCACAGTAGCGAAAGCTATAATGTACTGGGTGAATTACTAGCCGAGCAAGGTCTTAATGCACTAGCCATTGACTTTAGAGGCTATGGCGCAAGCGAATCTGAAGGTTTTTCTCACCAAACGATAAAACACCAAGTAAAAGATATTGTTAGCTACCAAGCTGAAGTTGCCATGCTGACCTCGTATTGGGAAAAAGATGTTCTGGCGGCTTATAATTATTTGCGCAGTAAAATTGGCGAGCAACAACCTATCTCACTGGTTGCCAGCGGTTGCTCAGTCAATGAAGCGGTACGCTTAGCAGAAAAAATTCGCATTAATAGCTTTGTTATACTTTCGCCTATTATGGATCATATGGAAAAAGAGTATTATAAAAACTTAATTGATATTCCTGCTTATTTCGTCAGTTCAGCGCATCATGCCGATAGTTTTTTAACCGCCCAAGAGCTATTTTCATGGAATGGCGACCGTCACTCTACCAGCCAAATTTTTCAAGGCGTTGACCAAGGGCATAACTTATTACGCCGCAATAAGTACCTAGCAGTCAACCTGACTTCATGGCTAAACACCACTTTGAACTGATCAGTAAATACGCTTTATTTTTCAAAAACAGTATCTAGGATAATAGAAGAGTTTGTCCGTTCGACCCCTTCTAGCGAACAAACTATATTAAGAATTTCATTTAACTTTTTTAATGTTTGTGCCTGAATGGTCGCTAACAAATCATATTGACCGCTAATAGAGTAGATATGACTAATATTGTGTATTTTTCTTAACGCGATACAAATATTTCGCCTAAGATTAGGATTTACTTTTAGTGATACATTTGCCGAAATTAACTGATTACTATATTCACTACCTAAAACAATACTGTAGGCTTTTATCACACCACTATTTTCTAACTTAGTTAGACGATTTTGTATCGCCGTGCGAGATACGCCAGTCGCTCTAGCAATGTCAGAAACACTTGCTCGGGCGTTGCATCGTAAAATAGCGAGTAGCTCTTCATCTTTTTCTGTAATCATCATTTATACCCGTCAACCATTAATAAAACCAATTAGACACTAACAATAGTCATTTTGATAGTGTCACATGTCAATTTAACTAATCAAATAACCATAAAATTAACTAGTGTCACTTTTTTCAATCTTCGTCTAGGATAATAATACTATTATTATCCAAACCTATTAATAAGGAATTGTTGTGAACGACTCTTCAAACAACGCAAGTTTTTATGCACATTTAAATGATCAAATTGAGCAAGTTAAAGAAGACGGTTTATATAAAGCCGAACGTGTTATTACCACAGCACAACAACCGAACATTGCCGTAGCTAGTGGTGAAGCGGTAGTCAACTTTTGTGCTAACAATTACTTAGGTTTGGCCAATCATCCTGAGCTTATCGCTGCAGCAAAAGCAGGCTTAGACGAGCATGGTTTTGGTATGGCATCGGTACGATTTATTTGTGGTACCCAAGATATTCACAAAACACTAGAAGCAAAATTAAGTCAATTTTTAGGCATGGAAGATACTATCCTTTATTCTTCATGTTTTGATGCTAATGCCGGATTATTTGAAACCTTATTGGGCGCCGAAGATGCGATTATCAGTGACTCATTAAACCATGCTTCTATTATTGATGGTGTGCGTTTATGTAAAGCAAAACGTTACCGTTACGCTAACAATGACGCCAGCGATTTAGAGCAACAACTCATTGCAGCTGATGCCGCTGGTGCACGTTTTAAATTAATTGCTACCGATGGCGTATTTTCGATGGACGGCGTTATCGCTAACTTAAAAGCAGTGTGTGATTTAGCTGATAAATATAATGCTTTAGTGATGGTTGATGACTCGCACGCTGTCGGATTTGTCGGTGAAGAAGGCCGAGGTAGCCACGAATATTGTGATGTAATGGGCCGTGTTGATATTATAACAGGCACACTAGGTAAAGCTATGGGTGGCGCTTCAGGTGGTTACACCTCAGGTAAAAAAGAAACTATTGAATGGTTACGTCAACGTTCACGCCCTTACTTATTTTCTAATTCGTTAGCACCCGCTATTGTTAATGCGTCAATTACCGTGATTGATTTATTAGCTGAGGGTGGCAAATTACGTAAAACATTAAAAGATAATGCCCGTTACTTTCGCACGAATATGGAAGCTGCTGGTTTTACCTGTGCGGGCGCTGATCACGCGATTATCCCAGTGATGTTAGGCGACGCAAAAGTAGCCAGTGAAATGGCGAGCCGCTTATTAGCGGAAGGTATCTACGTGATTGGCTTTTCATTCCCAGTAGTCCCTAAAGGGCAAGCACGTATTCGAACTCAAATCTCAGCCGCTCATACCCAAGAGCAACTTGATAAAGCCATTTCTGCCTTTATTCGTATTGGCAAAGCAATGAACATTATTGGTTAAGGTTAGGATTAAAGGAAATACCATGAAAGCATTAGCAAAGTTAAAAGCCGAACCCGGCATTTGGATGACTGAGAGTGAAAAACCACAACTTGGTCATAATGATTTATTAATTAAAATTAAAAAAACCGCTATTTGTGGCACCGACATTCATATTTACAACTGGGACGAATGGGCACAAAAAACCATTCCCGTTCCTATGGTAGTCGGGCATGAGTATGCGGGCGAAGTGGTCGGTATTGGTCAAGAAGTCAAAGGCTTTGCTTTAGGTGACCGGGTGTCTGGCGAAGGACATATTACCTGTGGTCATTGCCGAAATTGTCGCGGTGGTCGTACACATTTATGCCGAAATACTGTCGGTGTCGGTGTTAACCGAGAAGGCTCATTTGCTGAATATTTAGTGATCCCTGCTTATAATGCGTTTAAATTACCCGATGAAATATCTGACGATTTAGCTGCGATATTCGACCCTTTTGGCAATGCTGTTCATACGGCTTTGTCTTTTGACTTGGTCGGTGAAGATGTACTTATTACTGGCGCAGGTCCTATTGGCATTATGGCAGCAGCCGTCGCTAAACATGTCGGTGCGCGCCATGTTGTTATTACTGACATTAATGAATATCGCTTAGATTTGGCCCGAAAAATGGGCGCCACTCGAGCGGTTAATGTCAGTAAAGAAAGTTTAACTGATGTGATGACCGAACTAGGGATGACTGAAGGCTTTGACGTTGGCATGGAAATGTCGGGCGTACCTATGGCCTTTAAAGCTATGTTAGAAAACATGAATAACGGCGGCAAAATCGCTATGCTCGGTATTCCTGGTCAAGATATGGCCATTGATTGGAGCCAAGTTATTTTTAAAGGCTTAACAATTAAAGGTATTTACGGTCGTGAAATGTTTGAGACTTGGTACAAAATGGCGAGCTTAATTCAGTCAGGTTTAGACTTATCACCGATTATTACTCATCATTTTGATATTGATGATTTTCAAAAAGGCTTTGATACCATGCGTTCAGGCCTTTCTGGTAAAGTTATCTTAAACTGGGAAAGTTAAACCTTTTGGTTTAATCAACTGACCTGTTAATGAAAATATAAAGCCAGCTAAAAAGCTGGCTTTTTTATTAACAATGCTGCTCTTGCTATCGGTAAGCAAGTTTAGAGATGAAATACCCCATCAATTCGTTATAATAAACATTATTTATTTTTCACCTCTTTTATAAGGCAATATTGTGACAACTCCCGGTAATTTATTTATTCTTTCCGCACCTAGCGGTGCAGGAAAATCTAGTTTAATTAAAGCCTTATTATCTCAAGAGTCGGCAAGACCGATGCAAGTGTCAGTTTCTCACACCACACGAGCACCTCGTCCGGGTGAAAATAACGCTGAACATTACCATTTTATTAATGTTGAGCAATTTCAAAAGCAGATTAAACAAAATGAGTTTTATGAGTATGCTGAAGTTTTTGGTAACTATTATGGCACCTCAGCATCTGCGATAGATAAACAACTTGCACAAGGTATTGATGTTTTTCTTGATATCGACTGGCAAGGCGCCAAGCAAGTACGGATAAAACAACCCAGTGTCACCACAATTTTTATTAGTCCGCCTTCAAAAGCAGAACTTGAAAACCGTTTAAAAAAGCGCGGACAAGATAGCGATGCCACCATTAAATCTCGTATGGCACAAGCAAAAGCAGAATGCTCGCACTACACTGAGTTTGACTACATTATTGTTAATAACGACTTTACTCAGGCGCTGAGCGACTTAACCACCATCGTTAATAACCAACGCCTAAAATGTCAGCAACAAGCGATAACGCATCAATTGATGTTCGATGAATTATTAAAAGACTAATATTTCTACTGTATTTTCACCTAGTATAGGTATATACCTTGCTTAATCGCCTGTAGCTCAGTAAACTACGGCACTATTTTATAAATTTTAAGTTGGAGTGACCAAATGGCTCGCGTAACTGTTGAAGGTGCTGTAGAAAAAGTAGGCAATCGTTTTGACTTGGTGTTAATCGCATCACGTCGTGCTCGTCAAATTGCCACAGGTGGTAAAGATCCTTTAGTTGACCCTGAAAATGACAAGCCTACCGTTATAGCTTTACGTGAAATTGAAGCCGGTTTAATCACTACTGAAGTAATGAACAATAGCGACCGTCATGAACAAGTTCAGCAAGACTCTGCAGAACTTGCTGCTGTTGCAGCCATTGTTGGTGGCGCTCAGCCACAGCTATAAAATCTTTTGTCGCCTTATAGCGACGAGATATAAACTAAACGCGTAATCATTGTTAATGATACGCGTTTTTTATTGTCAGTATTTAACGAATAACGTATTGTGTTATGCTGACTCAAAGCTTTGACTGGCGGTAATAAGACCGTTCAGCTTAATCATCAAGGATTCAATGCGTGTACCTTTTTGAACCATTAAAAGAACTTGTTTCAAGCTATCTTTCTAAAGTACAAATTGACTTATTAAAGCAAGCTTACCTTGTTGCGCGTGAAGCGCATGAAGGACAAATGCGTTCAAGCGGTGAGCCTTATATTACTCATCCGGTAGCCGTTGCTTTAAACCTAGCAAAAATGCACCTTGACCATGAAACCTTAATGGCGGCATTACTCCATGATGTTATTGAGGATACTCCGGTAACTAAAGACGAATTAGCCGAATTATTTGGCTATACCGTTGCTGAATTAGTTGAAGGTGTCAGTAAGCTTGATAAATTAAAGTTTGATAACAAAGAAGAGATGCAAGCGGAAAACTTCCGTAAAATGATACTTGCAATGGTGCAAGACATACGCGTAATTCTGATTAAACTTGCCGACCGCACACACAACATGCGCACGCTCGAATCTTTACGTCCAGATAAACGTCGACGTATTGCCCGTGAAACATTAGAAATTTACGCCCCCATTGCTAACCGTTTGGGTATTCACGATATTAAAAGTGAATTAGAAGTTTTAGGTTTTGAAGCCCTTTACCCGATGCGCGCACGTGCGTTAAAGTCAGCGGTAAAAAAAGCCCGTGGTAATCGCAAAGAAATTATTAATAACATTCAAGAAGAAATTGCGGCTCGTCTTAAAGAAAGTGGGATTGAAGCGCAAGTTATTGGCCGAGAAAAGCACCTTTATTCTATCTATCGTAAAATGCTCAATAAAGAATTAATGTTCAATGAAGTCATGGACATTTACGCTTTTCGTGTCATCGTAGAGAATAAGATCGATAATTGTTACCGAACACTTGGCGCTGTGCATAACTTATTCAAACCAATTGAAAGCCGCTTTAAAGATTATATCGCTATTCCCAAAACAAATGGTTATCAATCGCTGCATACTTCACTGATTGGTCCACATGGCATCCCTGTTGAAATTCAAATTCGTACACAAGATATGGATCAAATGGCAGACAAAGGGGTAGCCGCTCACTGGTTGTACAAACAAGACGGCGACAAGAGTGGCACCACAGCTCAAATGAAAGCTCGTCGTTGGATGCAAAGTTTATTAGAATTACAACAAAGTGCTGGTAGTTCATTTGAATTTATTGAGAACGTAAAGTCAGACTTATTTCCTGAAGAAATTTATGTCTTTACCCCAGACGGACGTATTATTGAATTGCCGATGGGCGCAACTGCTGTCGATTTTGCTTATGCTGTTCACACTGATGTTGGTAATTCATGTGTCGGGGTTAAGGTCGATCGTAAACCTTATCCACTAAGTCGAGCTATTGATTCAGGGCAAACCATTGAAGTTATAACTTCTTCTGCCGCTCGACCGAATGCCACTTGGTTAAACTTTGTTGTTACTGCTAAAGCACGCTTACAAATTCGTACTTATTTACGTTCACAAGAGCAAACAGAATCTTATGGTTTAGGACGACGTTTATTAAGTCATGCCTTAGGTAAAGTCCATATCGAAGACATTGACCAAGCAAAAATTGATCAGGTTGTTAAAGAGACCGGTAATACCAGTCTTGATGGCCTACTCGTCAATATTGGCTTAGGTAATGCGTTAAGCATAGGTATTGCTAGACGATTAACCGATGAATTTACTATAGATAGTGCAGAAAGTGGCTTCGCCGATCCAAACAGTAAAACCAAAATGCCAATCAAAGGCAGCGAAGGTATGTTGGTCAGTTACGGAAAATGTTGCCGTCCTATTCCAGGAGACGCTATATTAGCTTACTTGAGTCCTGGTAAAGGTTTAATGGTGCATCAACAAGGTTGTCGTAACATTAAAAACCATGAACAAGGTAGCTTATTTCCAGTAAAATGGGACAGTGATATTAACCGAGACTTCATTGCAAAATTACGTATTGAAATAATGAATCATCAAGGTGCACTCGCCGCATTGACCAATGTTATTGCTAAGTGTGAATCCAATGTTCATGCGCTAAATTCTGGTGAAAAAGACTCGGGACTATATGCGATTGACATGGAGATAACCTGTCGTGACCGCGTTCATTTAGCCGATATTATTCGAAAAATAAAAGTGATGATTGATGTTCAGCGTGTTGTGCGTAATAAGTAGTCAATCGTCTTTAACAAAATTACCATGTAGGAATTACTATGAAAACAATTATCAGTACAGATAACGCACCCAGTGCAATCGGCACATACAGCCAAGCGGTAAAAGTTAATAATACCGTTTACCTTTCAGGTCAGATCCCTCTTATTCCAGAGACGATGACTGTTGTTTCTGAAGACTTTACCGAGCAAACTAATCAGGTATTTAAGAACTTAGTTGCGGTATGTGAAGCCGCAGGCGGTAATATTAACGATATGGTGAAGGTAAACATTTTCATGATGGATCTCGCCAACTTTGCAACAGTAAACGAAGTAATGAGCCAATATTTTCAACAACCCTACCCAGCACGCGCTGCGGTACAAGTTTCTCGTTTACCCAAAGACGTATTAATTGAAATAGATGGCGTGATGGAATTACCTAACGTCGGCTAATTTTCGCTGTTAACTGTAAAGTATATTTTCCCTCCTTAAATTTAATGGTTGCACCTAACCGTTAAATTTAAGAGCAAATCGTCAAAAATATGTAAGCAATCTCGTATAAAAAATTTGTTTAGCGATTTTTAGATGATGAACCATAAAGTGTAGATGTGAAGTGTAATGACTCCTGAAAGATTAAAAAGAATAAACGCGATGCTCGATAAACGCCAACCAGATTTAACTGTTTGTATGGAAGGTGTTCATAAGTCACATAACCTTGCCGCAGTTGTTCGCACCGCCGATGCTGTTGGCGTTAGTGATGTACATGCCATCTGGAAAAGTGATGAAATGGAAGTACGTGGCGGCAGTGCTGCGGGTAGTCAAAACTGGATTGATGTGCACAACTACACGACAACTAAAGATGCTATTGATGAATTAAAAAAGCAAGGCATGCAAATATTGGTGACCAACCTTTCTGATAGCGCTGTAGATTTTCGTGAGATCGATTACACCAAACCAACGGCTATTATTTTAGGCCAAGAAAAGTTTGGTGCTTCAGATATTGCACTTGCAATGGCCGATCAAGATATTGTTATTCCTATGGTTGGCATGGTGCAATCGTTAAACGTTTCTGTCGCCTCTTCTGTGGTTTTGTATGAAGCGCAACGTCAGCGTCAATTAGCTGGAATGTATGACACTGCTCGAATTGATGATAATCGCCGTCAGCGTTTCTTATTTGAAGGTGGACATCCTATTTTTGCCGAGGCATGCAAACGTAAGGGATTACCTTATCCTGTGATTGATGAAGAGGGACAAATCATTGCCTCTGAATCATGGTGGGAACAGATGCAAATGACTCAAGCGGCTTGGAAAGCATTAGATAATTAATCGACAGCATTGCTGGAATTTTATAGCTAAGCCCTTAAATATGCCGTTTAGGTGATTTGACTATATGATAAAAGGACAATAACTTAGTGTCAAAAGGGCTAGCCAAACTCGCACAAATAGCCATCACCAGCTTAAAAGGTGTTGGTCCAAGCATGGCAGAAAAACTTGAAAAAGTTGGCTTGCGCTCACTACAAGATTTACTTTTTCATTTACCCAATCGTTATGAAGACCGGACTCGTGTTACCGCAATACGAGACTGTTTCCCTGGCGTTTTCACTAATATTATTGGTGAAATCACCGGTAGCCAAATCATTAATGGCAAGGGACGTATGTTACTGGTTACCGTTCAAGATGCTTCAGGAACCGTAAACTTACGTTTTTTTCGCTTTAGCGCTGCACAAAAAAATAGCTTAGCATTAGGGCTGAACATTCGCTGTTATGGTGAAATTAAACGTGGCGCTCGTGGTTTTGAAATAATTCATCCTGAGTATAAATCCCTTGATGAAGACCAAGCTTTAACCGAGGTAGAAGAAACACTAACCCCTGTTTACCCAACGACTGAAGGCTTACGACAAATAACTTTACGTAACTTAACCGAGCAAGCGTTAATTAGATTAGAACGAGGCCAAGTTGAAGAGTTATTACCTGAGGAGTTTAATTTGCAAAATTATTCTCTCGCGCAAGCTTTGGCGCTTATTCATCGTCCGCCCCCTGAAACTTCAGTAATACAGTTGGAAGAGGGTAAGCATCCAGCACAGTTACGATTAATAAAAGAAGAATTATTGGCGCATAATTTAAGTATGCTGAAATTACGCCAGTCTAGTGATGCTCATCGTTCAATATCTTTAATCGATGATAAAGTACTCAGTGATAAGTTTTTAGCCTCATTACCTTTTTCACCCACCAATGCTCAAGTAAGAGTGGTACAAGAAATTCGTCAGGACCTGATGAAAACTCAGCCAATGATGCGCTTAGTACAAGGTGATGTGGGTTCAGGAAAAACCTTAGTTGCGGCACTTGCGGCACTCACTGCTATCAGTAAAGGCTTTCAGGTTGCCTTAATGGCGCCAACAGAAATATTAGCAGAACAACATGCCCTTAATTTTAAAAACTGGTTTGAACCGCTTGATATCAGCGTCGGCTGGCTAGCTGGAAAAACGAAGGCAAAAGCAAGACGTAGCGCACTAGAGCATATCGAAAATGGTAGTATGCAGATGATTGTCGGTACCCATGCTTTATTTCAAGATAAAGTTATCTTTCATAATTTAACACTGATTATTATTGATGAACAACATCGCTTTGGTGTACATCAGCGTTTATCACTGCGCGAGAAAGGCGCTTTTGAGGGTAATTATCCGCATCAATTGATTATGACAGCAACTCCGATCCCTCGCACGTTAGCCATGACTGCCTATGCCGATTTAGACACCTCTATTATTGATGAACTTCCCCCAGGAAGAACCCCGATAAATACCATCGCCTTACCTGACACACGCCGTGAAGATGTAGTTGAACGCATTCGAAAAGGCTGTGTAAAAGACAATCGACAAGCTTATTGGGTGTGTACATTAATTGAAGAGTCTGAAGTATTACAATGCCAAGCAGCAGAAGATACGGCGGTGTATTTACAAGAGCAACTAACAGAATTAAAAATTGGTTTGATACACGGAAGAATGAAAGCCGCTGAAAAACAGTCAGTAATGGAAACGTTTAAAAAAGGCGAACTAGACTTATTGGTGGCGACAACCGTTATTGAGGTCGGTGTTGATGTCCCCAATTCCAGCTTAATGGTCATTGAAAACCCTGAACGGTTAGGCTTGGCGCAACTCCATCAGCTACGTGGTCGTGTAGGAAGAGGGACAGTCGCTTCACATTGTGTCTTAATGTATAAAAGCCCACTATCTAAAACCGCAACCAAACGCTTAGCGGTATTACGTGAAAGTAATGACGGCTTTGTTATCGCACAAAAAGACTTAGAAATACGAGGTCCAGGTGAATTTTTAGGTACCAAGCAAACGGGTCTCGCCGATCTAAAAATAGCAGACTTGCTCAGAGATGCGCATTTAATTCCAGAAGTACAGCAACATGCTTATCTTATTTGGAAAAAACACCCACAAAATGCCCAAGCGATTATTCAGCGTTGGATGGGCGATCGCGAATACTTTACCAATGCTTAAGCTGCTTTATATAGAAATAAAACAACTAAGCAAAAACGAAAAGCCTAAATTACTTTCTTATTATTCTCAATAAACACAAGCTCAAAAACAAACCAAAGCTTATTGCTCCTCCACCTGAGGTTTTCACTTTTGCTGGTGGTATAACAACAACAGCAGGTGCTTTACTAACCGTGATGCTCTTGGTCGTTTTAACGCTAAGGCCTGTGCTATCCATTACCGTTAATTCAACACTATAGGTACCAGCCTGAGTAAAAGTGTGACTAGGGTTTTGTATGTTACTGGTACTATTATCATCAAAATTCCAAGCATAATTATATTGTGAATCGCCCCCTACTGGCATTGAAGTAAAGGTCACCACTAAATCATTAGCTGAATGAGAAAATGAAACGCTTAAATCGGACGCTTCCGAGGAGCTTGAAAGTGTTACGGTTGCCGAAGTACTATCAGAGCTTTGCAAGTCGACCTTCATGCTAAAGTCGAGTTTGGGTAGGATAACACCAGACTCAGGTTGACTTGGCGAAGAGTAATCATTGGAATCGCTAAAAAAACTCTTTGCAACATTATGCACATCACCGTTAAAAGGTTGTTGGTCGTATAAACTAAATGCAGCGTCGTGTATCTGATATGCCGAATTTCTGTTACTGCCATTAGACGCTTTTACTAAGTTTTGATCCGCATCAACCACACCGATAAATAACTGGCCAGCATGCTCGTCTACCTTATTATCAGCAATATTTTCATTACGATACCAAAGTAAAACGCCCGCATCATAGCCGATATTTTTTAAGCGACTATCAACACTGGTATGACTGCGTAATTGAACATAATAGTAATGGGGTAAACCGGCAATTTTATCAGCTAAACGGCTAAACCCGGAAAGTGTAGCTTGATTTTCTTCTTCGCCATCGATAGCAAAGATCTCACTCGCACCATTGAATACTTTTATTTCATCTGCGACAAAGCCATAACCACCTTCCGCTTGATCGGTAACATAATTAATTTTAATGACAACACTTTGTCCAGCAAAACTAGCAAGATCAAAGGTTAAATCAGTCCATTTTAAATCACCTTCTGCATTGGCAATATCGGCTGAATTTCCGCTGATATATTCACCTATGCTTGGGTAATACGGATTGCTATTTTGGCTGTGATTTCCCTTAATTACGGTGTCGTTTACTAATACCTGCAGGTAATCATAGTCTTGTTCTATTTCCCAGCGTGCCTTCATCGACAATGTCGGGGTACCTGCTGGCAAGTCGACTGAGAACGACATACTGTTTTCCAACATATCACCCTTATCAGAATAAAATTGATATTCTCCCGCGTAAGCTGCTGGAAAATCTAATACAGATGGCGGTAAGTTCACCTTAATCTGGTTAACCGCAGTATGATCAACGGTACTAACCAAGGAGATACTCTCATTGTTTAATGTCGCAAAATCAACTTGCCGTTGAGTTATCCAGTTGCCTTGATAACGCTCCTGTAGATAATCACGGGCCAGAGGACTAAAAGCAGACGGGCGAGTTCCTGCTGGAGAACCCAGCCAAGTACCAGAAGCCATAACTGACCACTCTGAAACAGGCGCCCCAATATCACTACTATCGATATCATATTCGTCAAGTAAACCTAAATCATGACCAAATTCATGGACAACAACGCCGGGAGCCGCATCAATCGGATTAATAGTATAACCAAACGCTTTTATATCAGAACCGGGGATAGTAGCTGGTTGATCACCCGTATCATTGAGCACAAAACTTCGATGTGACCAAATAGCATCTTCGGCTAAATTGCCACCACCGGCTTCCTCACCGATACTCGCATGGAAAAGCATAATATGATCAATAATACCGTCAGGTTCATTAACATTTCCGTCTCCGTCAAAATCAAATAAATCAGTTTTGTCGTAAGGGGATAAATCTAAGCCATTAGCAACAAGTTGTGTAACTGCTTCAACAACAAGCGCCTTAACATTTTGATCATTTTCGGTTTCTTCGTCGTTGCTACCATAATAACTGGCATTATTTTCTGCAGTCACCCACCCCTTAACTTGGCCGGTAAAAAAGAATTTCTGACCAGACTCATGTTGATAATATTGATAAGCCGATTCAATATTTTGTCCTGATGGACCATCAAATCCACTCGCAGAAAATAAAAGCTCATTATAATGAGCAGGCGAATAATTCGCATAAAACATATCGGTATCATTCGCTGATAAACCATTATCGTTATGCTTTAAATCATTAAAATCGATCAGTATCGCTAAAACATTAACCGTGGTTTCAACGTCAGTATCTGCCGTTTCTTGTAATAAATAATGGGCTATTTGCGTTTTTTTCAACTGACTATTGAAGCCCATCTTTTTACGGCGTTCTCCACTACTAAAACGTTCAGCGGCTACCACTTTTTTTGATAAGGCCTGAGGCAAAACTTTAGGTTGAAATGATTTTTTTATCAGATAGTTAGACAGTGCTTGTTTTTTTTGTTGGTCAGTGGCGTTTATTGACAATTCGCCTCTTTTTTCTAACCAATAGAGAATACGCTCTTTGTTAATAACACCAGCATCTGCTGGTGCACTTTTTGAAAAACGTTTTATATCATCAATATTTTCTGCTCGTAAAGGCAGCTGACTTATCAAGACCAACAAAGCTAATAGATAGGGTATCTTCATGAGTTTTCCTTGTGTAACTTGTTATTTAGCACAGTTTTTCAAAGCCGCGTTTTTCTTACGAATATAGTTATTAACTGCATGATCTATTTCTTCATTAGATAATGAGCCATCAATTTTACCATTGGCAATTAACCGCTCTTTTAACTTTTGCGTGTTCTTAAGTGGTGGTATCGTTGACTGATGACAAACAATTTTTTTTATAATAACTTGTTCGCTGCTATTTTTAGCGGTTAGTGGTGCTGATGTTTGCTGACACCCCAGTAATAAAGTCATCACGACCCCTAAATAAAATTTCATAACATCGCCGTATATAACAATAATAATAACCATAATACAGCATATTAATTAGTGGATAAAGTTTAACCAGCACAGTCCATTTAATAAAAAACACCACCACTTGATTTCAAGTGTTAATAATTGCTAAAAAATACGGTAAACTGTCAGTAATTTTAGTGATAAGTGAATGTTAGATGGCCGCTCAACAAGATAATCATCAAGAAAATGAATCAAATTCTTCAAGTGACAACACCACACATTTTGGCTTTCAAACGGTAGATAAAAACGAGAAAGAGTCAAAGGTTGCCAGTGTATTTCACTCTGTCGCCGCGCAATATGATGTAATGAATGACCTAATGTCTTTTGGTATTCATCGCCTTTGGAAACGCTTCACCATAGATGCTAGTGGCGTACGTCCTGGTAACAAAGTACTAGATTTAGCCGGTGGTACTGGCGATTTAACCGCAAAATTTTCACAGCTGGTTGGTCGTGAAGGCAAGGTTATTCTTGCTGATATTAATAGCTCTATGCTCAATGTTGGTCGAGATAAGTTACGTGACAAAGGTTTAGTACAAAATATTGAATACGTACAAGCCAATGCACAATACTTACCCTTTGAAGACAATACCTTTGATATTGTCACCATAGCTTTTGGTTTACGTAACGTTACGGACAAAGATATGGCGCTAAGGTCTATTTACCGCGTATTAAAACCCGGTGGTCGTTTATTGGTGCTAGAGTTTTCAAAACCAGAACATCAGTTAATCAGTAAGGCTTACGACTTTTATTCTTTTAATATTCTTCCTAAAATGGGCGAATTAGTGGCTAAAGATGGTGATAGCTATCAATATTTAGCCGAGTCTATTCGCATGCACCCTGATCAAGAAACATTAAAAGAAATGATGGATTCGGCGGGTTTTGAACAGACAAGTTTCAAAAACCTTACCGGTGGTGTTGTTGCTCTGCACAAAGGGTATAAATTTTAATCGTGACAAACTTCAGTAGTCAGTTAATGTTTCAACAAACGCTTTGTTCAACCGTAGAGTTTGCCTTTAATCAAGCACTCGCAATCAATGTTAAGGGTGCCAGTGTTTTGCAGACCTTAGAAGAAAAAACATTAACCATTTTATTAACTGAGTTAGGTTTTCCGCTAAGTTTCTCTATTAATAACAACAAAGTGTTAGTGACTGGCCTAACTGAACGTAGCGACTGTACAATAAATACGAGTATAAAAACTTTACGTGAACTAAAGAAAGAGCAACAAATTACGGAGTTAATCAAGCAAGAGAAACTCGATGTTCAAGGTGACATTAAAGTTGCTCAACAGTTTGCTAATATTGCCCAATCATTAGAAGTTGATTGGCAAAGCGAAATTGCTCAACATATTGGTGATATTCCTACTTATAAGTTGTCGCAGTTAGGTAAGCGCTGGGCGAAAAAAATTAATTTTGCCACACAACAGATACAAGCCGACGCCAGCGAATGGCTAGTGCATGAAAAACGCTTAGTGGTTACAGCCAGTCAACTCGGTAGTTTTAGTGAACAGGTTACTGAAATAACTAAGCAAACAAATACAGTAGCGGAACGTATTCAGCGACTTGCTGAAAAATTAACTCCCTTAACTTAATTCTCAAGGAACATTGTGAGCAGTTTACGACTTTATCGCATCATCAAAACACTTCTTCAATTTGGTCTTGATGAACTGATCCCAAGCCATATGATACCTTGGTATGCAAAATTCATTCGCTTTACGTTATTCTGGCTACGTAATAAACACCAAGATAAGCCTTCAGCCTTGCGACTTCGCCTAGCGATTGAATCTTTAGGTCCGGTGTTTGTAAAGTTTGGCCAGATGTTGTCAACCCGTCGTGACTTACTTCCTGAAGATTTTGCCAACGAACTGGCATTGCTGCAAGATCAAGTACCTGCTTTTGATGGTGAATTAGCCAAAGCTATTGTTTTAGAAGCCATAGGTGAAGAAACATTTAATCAGCATTTTAGTGATTTTAATAGTAAACCTCTTGCTTCGGCGTCAATTGCCCAAGTGCATACAGCCACCTTGCTGCAAGACGGACAACCTTTTGAAGTAGTCCTTAAAGTTTTACGTCCCAACATTACTGAGACAATTTTAGCTGACGTAAAAGTCATGTCGCTATTTGCGGGTGTTGTCGCTAAATTTTTACCTGATGGTAAACGACTACGCCCAAAAGAGGTCGTTAATGAATACCGAAAAACGATTGTTGACGAACTAGATCTCAACCGTGAAGCCGCGAATGCAACCTTATTAAAGCACAATTTTTCCCAGGGTAATGCCAGCGATAGCGTATTATATGTACCCAAGGTTTATAGTGATTTTAGCCATGAAAACGTAATGGTTATGGAACGTATTTATGGTATTGGCGTTGGAGAGATAGCGACACTTCAAGGGCTTGGTGTAGACATGAAATTACTTGCTGAACGTGGGGTTGAAGTGTTTTTTACCCAAGTATTTCGTGACAGCTTTTTTCATGCTGATATGCATCCAGGCAATGTTTTTGTCGATGCAACAAACCCTGCCGATCCAACATGGATAGCGATAGATTTTGGTATCTGTGGTACGTTAAACCGTGAAGATAAACGCTACTTGGCCGAAAATTTTGTCGCGTTTTTTAATAGAGATTATCGGAAAGTTGCCGAGCTTCATGTCGACTCTGGCTGGGTACCAAGCGAGACCAGTGTTGATGAGTTTGAATTTGCTATTCGCACTGTTTGCGAACCGATATTCAACAAACCCTTATCAGAAATATCTTTTGGGCAAGTGCTGGTAAGCCTTTTTAACACCGCCAGACGATTCAATATGGAAGTGCAACCACAATTAGTTTTATTACAGAAAACCTTACTCTATATCGAAGGCTTAGGCCGACAACTATACCCACAACTCGACTTATGGCAAACAGCTAAACCTTTCCTAGAGAATTGGGTAAAACAGCAAATGGGTGTTAAAGCCGTATTTAAAAAGATAAAAGAAAATCTGCCTTTTTGGAATGAAAAACTGCCTGAAATGCCAGACCTGCTTTATGATTATTTAAAAACGACCCAAGTAACCCGTCAAAAGCAAATGCACTTATTCACTGAATTAAAAACGCAGCAACACAAAAATCATAAAGTTATTATTGGTACTTTGCTTTTTAGTACCTTATGTATTTGTGCAGCCATTATATTTCACTAATACCTGCTTCAACTGTCTGAGTAGATATCAGTAATGAGGTTATCTAACATTAATCTAAGCTGAGATAATTACTTCAGGAGATATCCGTTTGAGGACTAAATCTAAGTTGACGTTATCGGCTTGAGACGAAATAAATTTTTTGAGACGACAAACATTATTATTTTGTGCCTATTTGAGGTCTTAACTACTAGTGTTCTAAAGGCCGCTAACCGACAATATAATTGCTAACATAACTACCTTTAACGACGACTAATGCCAAAACCTACCTGTTTTGGCCTTAATTAACCCTAAAAACAGTCCTTTTTACCACCATTGCTGCCAGTCAATTTGAATTATTAACGATCACTCTGTGCGCTTAGCGGAAGCTACAACATCGTTATAGCTAAGGTACGCTTTAAACCTCAAAGCCGACAGTGTAATTCAATTTTTGGATGTTAACAGTGAAAGCTAAAGCACCATTAGTACGCCTAAATTAAATTTTACCACTTGTTTTATGCTAATTAATTGGTATGAAAATAGACGCTTTATTATTTGAAATCAAGATTTTGGGCTTGTAGTAATACCAACGAATGACATATCAAGCTAACTGATTGAAAGTCAGCTGCTAGGTGGAAGCAATGTGAGATTTTAACTGGCTTGTCTCGTTGTTGATGTGACGAATGATAATTAGCAATAATGAACTTTAGTTAACTAGATAACTGAAATGGCTGTTTTAGGAGGTTTGAACTTGATAATTTATCTGTAGTTTTTTGTGTCAGACTCTTTTACAGTCAAGGTATGTCGCGAGGCTTTATTTTATTTATCCAATTGAAATAATTAGATATTAATTAATTGGTGTGATTTATGCATAGATATGTGTAAGTGATGTCGTTTCACTTTTAGGATTTTTTCCAAAACTGTTTAAAAGGAATATCAATATGAAAAATAAATCTTTAAGTAGCTTCATTGCTGGCGGAATAGTCGCGGTTAGCTGTTTAGTTACTGTCGCAAATGCAGGAATCATTTCGGATTATTCAAAACTCGTGGCAGACAATGATTGGAATGTTGTGTATCAGGGCGGCTATGGAAGTTCTTTTGATTATGCAGGCGTATTAGGAAGCATAGCACCTGGGAGCACGGTTGCGTTGGCTTCTTCTAGTTTTTCAAGCAGTCTGACTTACGACTTATTTGCATTTACTTCTACTACAGTTCTTAATACAATCACGTCTCAAAACACTACACTATTTGCTGATGACGCATATTGGTACAGAAATTCGTCATCTCTCGGGTTCGCAGACACGTCGTCGATATCACAGAATTCAGCGGACACAGTGTGTCGCTCTGATTCCGCATGTGGTGACTTGAGGATTTCGTGGCATGCCGGAAACAACGGAGACAGTGTGAATGGAGGTTGGCGTTCAGGCCTGAACACAAATTTAAACAGTAATAACGTTTGGCAGCGGTACGTGTTAGTTCGTAATAACAATCAAGTTGACGTTCCCGAACCATCAACACTAGCTATTTTTGCATTAGGAATTATTGGTTTAGCATCACGTCGATTTAAGAAACAATCTTAAGCCAGTTTTTTAAAACTTGATTCTAGAAAACATCAATTGTCATGATTGGTGTTTTTTTTGTTTCTGGTGATTGGTAAACCAAGTTATTTCATCATAAAACCATCACCATAGGATCCTTTATTATGCCATATGAACAGAGACTTCTGACGATTGCCACTAAAGCATTAGCACTATTTGAGCCTAATTCTTGATTTTAACCACAAGATAATCACTGTCGAGTGTCTGCAATGGTGGCTAAGCGGACTATTTATGGTGATTAATTCACGGCTAAATTAGGTCAGTAATGTGGCATTAGTTAGCGTAAATAGGTGAAGTACCAAAGGCAGCAATGAACTTGAAGTGGACGTTATAATTTATGCGTTACTCGCTTTCATAAAGCGCGTAAGTTATTTTTACAAGCCAGTAAAATAATGAATAGGAAAACTACCAACAATAAATTATATCTGTTGAGCTGTTTTAATTTTAGATGACCTTATTGCATGTCTAACATTTCAACTTATATTCTGACCAATGTAAAGTATTACCTAACAAAACGACACTGCCAGAAACAATCAAGATTGCTGTACTCAAAATACCCGTCATAATGATACATTCCGCTATACCGCCATCGTCACAATCTCCTAGCTCCCCCATTTGAGTGGATTTTAAAGTTAGTTTTTTTGTCACCATATCGCAGTCATAATAGTAAGGCTGGTCAGGTGAAGAAGAGGGAACGAACGCACATGAACTGATGGAAATTCCCATAAAAAAACTCAACAGTACTTTCTTTAAACTCATCAACTGCAATATCCATATAATTAATTTTTCATTAAAAGTGAGACCAATAAGAGGTTTATTGCCTTTTATTGAGCTAAAGGTCGAACTTTGTGTAAATTAATTATAATAAAATACAAAACATTAACTGTTCAGCTTTTGTATTTCATTTGTTTAACTTTGTAAGATTATTTTAATTTTCATGGCAAATTTTTAATAAAAAATAACGCCTCCCTGAAGCAGAGAGGCGTTATTTTATTATCATTAATGGCGGGCTTAATTGAAGTTTTTCTATTTTAGCTACCTTTAGCCAAAACATAAAAAGTACTTATTTGTTTTTATTCTTGAGCATATCACGCAAATTCGCCACACCCATTTTAGTGGTTTTGTCTTTGTGCTCTTGGCTTTTTTTAGTTTCTGTTAGCTCCCAACTTAAATCGTCTTGCGGTAATTCGTGTAAAAATCGACTCGCTTCGGTGCGAGAAACTTCACCATATTGTCGGCGCTCTTTGGCATAAGTAAAAATCAATTCACGTTGCGCACGGGTAATTCCCACATAAGCCAATCGACGCTCTTCTTCAACGTTACCTTCGTCCATACTTGTTTGGTGTGGCAATAAACCTTCTTCCATGCCAATCAAGAAGACATAAGGAAATTCTAGCCCCTTAGAAGCGTGTAGTGTCATTAATTGTACTTGGTCAGCATCATCTTCATCTTCGCCACGTTCCATCATATCCCGCAAGGTTAAGCGGGTTACAATGGCTGGCAATAACATAGGCTCTTCTTCTTCATCCCCTTCAAGCATATTAGTTACCCAACTAAAAAGTTGCGTAACGTTTTTCATGCGCATTTCTGCTGCTTTTGGGCTAGGCGAAGTGTCGTACAGCCAATCTTCATAATTTATTTCACGGATCATCGCTCTAAGCACGGCAGGAGTATCACCTCGCTCCGCGTGATCGCCAGTTTCAACTAACCAACGAGTAAACCTTTGCACATGCACTAAACCACGACCAGTTAAATGCTGTTCAAGCCCCAACTCAAAACTAGCGGCGAACATACTTATTTGCCGCATATTGGCGTAATTACCCAGTTTTTCTAGTGTCGTGGGTCCAATCTCTCTGCGTGGTACATTAACTATTCTTAGAAATGCATTGTCATCATCAGGGTTCACCAGAACACGTAAAAATGCCATCATGTCTTTAATTTCGCTGCGAGAGAAGAATGAAGTCCCGCCGCTGATCTTATAAGGAATACGGTTAAGCATTAATGCTTTTTCTAATAAGCGCGATTGATGATTACCACGATATAAGATCGCATAATTTTTAAATTTACTTTTGTTTAAGAACTTATGACCAATTAATTCACCGACCACTCGCTCAATTTCATGCTCTTCATTTTTTGCTTGAATAACGCGCAGTTCAACGCCATAAGCCAACTCACTAAACAACGCTTTGTCGTAAACATGAGGGTTGTTCGCGATTAAAGTATTGGCACACTTAAGAATACGACCACTTGAGCGGTAATTTTGTTCTAACTTAATCAACTTAAGTTGCGGAAAATCTTCTCCAAGTAAAACAAGATTTTGCGGTTTTGCACCACGCCATGAATATATAGATTGATCGTCATCACCAACAACCGTTAACAAGGCCCGTTCACCCGCGATTAATTTTACTAACTCATATTGGCTGGCATTGGTATCTTGATATTCATCAACCAGTAAGTATTGAATTTTTTTCTGCCAGCGTGCTTTAACGTCAGGAAAGTTTTTTAACAACAAGGTAGGGATTAAGATTAAGTCATCGAAATCAAGCGCGTTATAGGCCTTCATATGTTTTTGATAGAGCTGGTAGAATTCAGCAAACATCGTGGTGTCTGCATCACCAGCCATTTTTATCGCGGAATCAGGTAACATTAAGTCATTTTTCCAATTGGAAATCATGCTCTGTAATTTACTCAGTAAATCTTTATCACCATCAAGCTCATCATGTGTTAATTCTTTTAATAAAGACAACGTGTCTTGGTCGTCAAATAAAGTAAAACCGGGTTTATAACCTAAGGTTTTAATTTCTTTACGAATAATATCAAGACCCAGCGAGTGAAAAGTCGAAACGGTGAGACCTCGCGTTAAACTTTTGTCCATCATCTTAATCACACGTTCTTTCATTTCTCGTGCGGCTTTATTGGTAAAGGTTACTGCCGCAATATTACGAGCTTTGTAATCACATTTTTCAATAAGATAAGCAATTTTCTTACAGATAACCCCTGTTTTACCACTACCCGCGCCGGCTAAGACTAAGCAGGGGCCAGTAACATATTTTACCGCTTCATTTTGTCCGGGGTTAAGTTTCATAGTGTTCAGTTTTTCAGATAATTAGATTTTCAGGGCGATGATTTTACCTTGTTTGCTCTATATCGTATATACCCGCGCACAGGTCAAACTCTACATTGTTAAATATCTTGTAGTTAATAAATTAGCCATTGGCAAAACCATTAAATACATTACAATGAGCTCATTGATGAACTAAGGATAATGATTATGTTTAACGCTAAAAAGATTGAAGAAATCGCCAAACAAGTTTCTGATGCAATTCCACCTAAATTCAAAGATATAGCTGCAGATATTGAAGAAAAAACCAAAGTGGTGTTACAACGAAAATTAACACAGCTTGACGTAGTTTCTCGTGAAGAGTTTGATGTTCAAACACAAGTATTATTAAAAACACGTCAGAAACTGGCTGAGTTAGAAAATAAGCTCGCTGAAATCGAAACTAAGTTAGCTGAATAAAGTCACAAATAGCGATAAGTTATTATCGGTACAACTAACTTATCGCTTCTAAGAGTATGACTAAGTGACTATTTTATATATACGCCGCTCTAAAATAAAGCCCATAATTCCCATGAAAAACAAGAATACACCCGCTATTCGTAGCCATGCATTTATTGGCTGAGCAATCATTTTTTCACTATCAGCACGATAAAGCCGAAGACCTTTTGGTAATGTTACTACATAGTTTTTCCCTAAGAATTTCTCAGACAATATGAATTTTTCGTCCTTACGTTGTGTCATCTCCATCTTCTTTTTATAGTAAAGCTGGTTTTTTACATCTTCTCGCGGGATCATCTTCTCCCAATCATCAAATATATCTTTTGGCTCTCCCGCTAAAACAACGCCTTGAGAATAGTATCCAAACTGTACCTCTGGAAACAATATTTTACTTTGTCCGACATAGAATAAAGTAAGCGCAAGGACAATCAGTGCACTGCATATATAAAGATAACGCCTTTGATTTAACATTTGTGATTGCTGTTGCTGCTTTAACCAATGCTCTATATCAGGTATTTGCTTAAGCTGAGACTCAGCGTAGCGTCTGTCGAATGCAGCTATAAAATCAGCTAAAGATAACTCATAAGCGGCTAATAACCTTCTAAAAATATCATTTGATGGCATTGACTTATCATTTTCTAACTTTGATAAATAAGATTGCTCTATTCCCGTTAAATCAGCTAAATCAGGCTGACTTAATGCTTTTTCATTTCTAAGTTTTTTTAACTGTTCACCAAGCGTCATTTGCTTTTCCTTTTTAGATTAAGTATTAAAATGCCGTCGACAGCAGACTTATTCTTGGTTATTCCTGCAATAATATAAAGGTGAATATTTAAGAATATTGTTGAATATAGAAATGTTGTTAGGGTTATTTGACATAAATGTTTATTGTCATTGCTTACCCATAAAAAAGCAGCCACCGGCTGCTTTTTTATTTTAAGGATAAACTTAATTTAATTGATATCTTTTAGTTTCTCAATATATTGTAGCTTCTCAATATTTAGCATAACGCGGCAATAGAATTCTTCGGGACAAAAAGGTTTTCGTAGAAAATCATCGGCACCATTTTTAATGAATCGTGCTGATTGAAAACTCTTTTCTGAACTCGCTACCGCTATAATGATTAACTCATTAATTGGGTGTTTGGCTCTAATTTTATGTACTAATTCTAAGCCACTCACCCCGGTTAAATCTTGCTCAAGGATCACAATTTTTATATCTGGTTGCTCCTCAAGCTTTTTAATTGCTTTGGTACCATCTTCAACATCATAAACTGTAAAGTTTCTTCGTTTAAGTAACTGACAAACATGATTTCTTGAGGCTAAAGAATCATCAACGACTAAAACACCAATTTTTGGGTTATGAAGTTGACCATGAAGGATTCGAAGTAAGTAATGATAAGCCTGAGCATTCGTTTTTGTAATGTAATCAATAATGGGTTGGTTAAGTAATTTCTTATGTGTAGCGTCATCAATTCGGCCCGTCATGATAATACTGGGAATATTGTGTTGAACAATATAGGGAACAACTTCACCATTAGGCGCATCAGGTAAACCATAATCAAGCGTCGCTAAGAAAAAACTATGCTCTTGGGCGAGCAACACTTTAACATGAGCAAAGGTGTGAGCGATGGTCACGGAATATCCTAAGGAAACAGCAATTTTTTCAATAACTAGCGCAATTGACTTACTGTCCTCAACAACGAGCAATCTTTTTTGGGTCATATAAAACTCACTCGCATTAGTAAAACTTAATTATAAATTACTATACCTGAGAGTTTCACTAAGTAAACTTATATTACCCGGTGGCTCTTCTTTGCTTAACTGCTTCTGCTAAACAAAGAGAATTGTCGTCATTAAAGTAAACAATAAAACAAGTTAATCTATCTTCTTTATGTAACAAGCAGCCAATGGCTGCTTGTTAACTTTTAAAGGTAAACTCGCTTAAATCTACCGCAGGTTACAACTTCATTGGCTGCATTTGTTTATAGGTTAGGCTACGCCATAACCATTCCATGGGACCAAAGCGGTAGCGGTTTAACCACCATTTAGATAATATTATTTGAGTCACTATAATGGCTATAACAATAAGCATTTGCGGTGCTCTTGATATCTCACCGTATTGCCCTCCCGCATAACCATAAAAGATACTCGTTAAAATAACTGAGTGCATTAAATAATTGGTTAATGCCATTTGCCCCATGGGTGAAAATGCGACAAAAAACTGCTGCCACTTTTGTTTGTTTAACGCACAAACAACGAGACCTAAATATCCTGCCGAAAGTAAATATTGGCCGATATAAAAAAGTGTTTGCCCAACACCTTGCAGCACGACTGAAATAGCTGCGGCAGGGTGTTGAATAATTAAGATGCTAGCAACATTTAATGGAATACCAACGCATAAACCGACTTTAGCCAAGAGACTAAAAAATTTATGATGCTCTTGGTGTTTGGTTATTTTTTCTGTCACCACCAGCCAAAAACCTAAGATAAATATTGGTATTAAAACGAACAACGACATAATAGGCGTGAACATCAACATAAATCCCAGAAAGCCAAGCCGGTATTCTGTAGCTTGCCAATAACTATTTTGCATAAAGGCACTATCTTCTTCAGCAATATCCGCCTGTAATGCTTTACGTTGCTCAATAGTTTCAGCAATAGTGATTTCTCTCAGTTCTTCATCGGTAAGTATAGCTTCTTCAGCACTAGACTCTTCACTATCAATAGCATCGTTCTTTTCTAATATAACATCAGTATTTGTCAGTAATTGCTGTTCAACTGCTGTATATATATCAAGGTCGTTTTGCCATATTTCTTGATACTTAGACTCGTTAAAAACCATGCCCAATATAGAACCCAAAAAACTCACCAGAAAAAGAGGGATCATTAGCCACATTAAGGCTAGTTTTAAATAAGCTTTTGGGTCTTCTGTTTTTTTATAGGTAACCCAAGCTAATAGGATTAAACCCGCGATAGCGTACTGGTGTAAAATATCACCGCCCCATAAAAAAATCATATGGGCTATACCGATGAGCAGCAATACCAACATACGACGAACAAACCAAGCACCAAAGGGTCGACCTGCATCTTTGGCACGTAACAACATAACAGCAAAGCCCATTCCAAAGATAAGGGCAAATAATTTATAAAATTTACCTTCAACAAAACAACGAATTAACCAACCAATTGCATGGTCAATACCAGTTAATGTTGTATCGTGTCCGCCTAAAGAAATAATTGCACGGTTAAACCATTCAATATTCATCAATAAAATACCAACGAGAGCTAGGCCGCGTAAAATATCTAAGGCATCAACACGTTTATGTTTATCCAAGGGTTTTAACTTAGAGGGGGGTATTACCGATTCATCTTCTTGGCTTACTTGCATCATGAATTGTCCATATAGTTTTTATGGATATAGAATAAACTAATTTTTCTGCAATTGAAAAGTATAAAATATAAGAAGCCACTTCAATTAAAGTGGCTTTAGTATATGATCAGTAAAGGTTATTTAAATAATCGCTCGATTTAATTTAAAAATGCTTGATAGGCTTTATTTTCGGTTTCTTCTTGCCACTCATAACCTAAATCTTTTAAATGATTAAAAAAGGCAAGCTGGTCATCATTATTCACTTCAAAGCCAGCTAATACTTGCCCGAAAGCCGCACCATGATTACGGTAATGAAATAAAGTAATATTCCAATGCTCACCTAAGGTATCTAAGAACTTTTCCAATGCACCTGGATATTCAGGAAACTGAAAACGAAAAATACGCTCTGGCGTTGGTGAAGAATTTTGGCCACCAATCATATAGCGGACATGAAGTTTAGCTAATTCGTTATCAGTAAGATCTGTTGCTCGATAATCTCTTTTAGTTAACTGTGACAGTAAGTGATTTCGATCATCTTCACCACTGGTTCTAACACCTACAAAAATATTAGCACTTTTATGGCTGCCATCGGCTTTTGTTGCATAACGGTAATTAAACTCAGTGATCACTCGTCCATCTAAGGCATGACAGAAGGTTCTAAAACTACCTTTCTTTTCTGGAATTTTTACTGCGAGCACCGCTTCTTTTTGCTCACCTAATTCACATCGCTCTGAAATATATCGTAACGTGTGAAAATTCATATTAGCGCCAGACAGAATAGCAACTAATGCTTCATCTCCAGCACTGGTTTTACAATACTTCTGTAAGCCCGCCAGTGACAATGCGCCAGCAGGTTCTGAAATCACGCGCGTCTGTTCAAAGATGTCTTTGATAGAAGTACAAATTTCATCGGTTGTTACCGTGATCACGTCATCGCAATAATGTTTAATGACATTGAAGGTATTTTCACCAATCCTCTTTACGGCAACCCCATCAGCAAACAGTCCCACTTGTTCTAAGTCGACCGGTTTACCGGCTTCCATAGCGGCTTTCAAGCAAGCAGAGTCTTCTGCTTCAACACCGATAACTTTTATATTGGGTCGTAGTTGCTTTAAATAAACCGACATACCTGCTAGTAAACCGCCACCACCGACTGGAACAAAAACAACGTCAATTTTTGGGTGCTGCTGTAAAAGTTCTTTGGCAACCGTGCCTTGTCCAGCGATAATATCGATATCATCAAAAGGAGGAACTATTGTTTTATTTTCATCTCGGGCAAAATCTAATGAAGCAACTTGCGCTTCATTGAAACTTTTACCGACTAAGCGCACTTCGGCGCCAAAACGACGTACATTATCAACTTTTATATCAGGTGTTGTTATTGGCATAACAATCGTGGCTTTAATACCGAGCTTATTTGCTGCAAGTGCCAAGCCCTGAGCATGATTACCGGCAGAAGCGGCAATCACCCCATGAATACACTGCTCTTCAGTTAAATTAACAAGCTTATTATAAGCACCACGGATCTTAAAAGAATGAACCGGTTGCTGGTCTTCACGTTTAAGGAAAATTTGATTGCCTAAACGTGATGACAACTTAGTTAATGATGTTAATTCACTTTCTATAGCAACATCATAAACGGGTGCCAATAGAATTCTTCGTAAATAGTCGAGCCCTTGTTCTTGAGTTTCTTTCGCAAGCACTAAAGCTTGCTGTTCAGCTTCAGTCATTATATTTATTCCAAAAGGTCATCAAGAAATTCACCTTACGCCCCAACTAAACCGTCAAGTAAATCACGGTTACGTACTGCACCTTTGTCAGCACTTGTTGCTAACATCGCGTAATTTTTCAAGGCATAGCTAATTGGGCGTACACGGTTAAGTGGTTTCCAAGCATCCTTGCCTTTTGCTTCCATGTTAGTGCGACGTTCAGCTAAAACTGCTTCGCTGACGTTTAATGTAATATCGCGATTAGGAATATCGATATGAATAATGTCACCTTGTTCAACTAAGGCAATCATACCGCCACTGCCAGCTTCAGGAGAAACATGGCCAATAGATAAACCAGAAGTGCCACCAGAGAAACGGCCATCGGTTAATAAGGCACATTCTTTACCTAACCCCATAGATTTTAAGTAAGTGGTTGGGTAAAGCATTTCTTGCATACCAGGACCCCCTTTAGGGCCTTCGTAACGAATAACAACCACTTCGCCAGCAACAACCTTGCCCGCTAAAATACCTGAAACCGCATCATCTTGGCTTTCAAAAACATGAGCTGGACCGGTAAAGACTAAATTATCATCTGATACACCCGCCGTTTTAACAACACAACCATCAGGGGCAATATTACCGGCTAATACCGCTAAGCCACCCTCTAATGAATACGCGTGTTCAAGTGAACGTATACAGCCGTTTTCACGATCGTCATCAACAGTATCCCAACGACAGTCTTGACTAAAAGCTTTAGTGGTACGAATACCTGCGGGGCCTGCACGGAAAAAGTCGATCACGCTTTGGTCTTTAGTTAACGTTATATCATATTTTTCTAGCATTTCATCAAGTGTTAAACCCAGTACGTTTTTGATGTCCATGGTTAATAAATTAGCGCGAGCTAATTCACCTAAAATTGCAATGACACCACCAGCGCGATGTACGTCTTCCATATGGTATTTAGGTGTAGAAGGAGCAACTTTACATAACTGCGGGACAACTCTTGATAAGCGATCCATATCTTTCATGGTGAAATCAATATCAGCTTCTTGCGCAGCGGCGATTAAATGCAACACGGTATTTGTTGAACCACCCATAGCAATATCTAAACAAGTGGCATTTTCGAACGCCGCTTTGTTAGCAATATTACGTGGCAACGCCGACTCGTCATTTTCTTGATAGTAGCGCTTAGTTAATTTAACAATTTCTTTACCCGCGTTTAAGAACAGTTGTTCACGGTCAGCATGGGTTGCAAGCATTGAACCGTTACCCGGTTGTGCTAAACCTAACGCTTCTGCTAAACAGTTCATTGAATTAGCAGTAAACATGCCCGAACAAGAACCACAAGTAGGACAAGCCGAACGTTCAACTTGGTCACTTTGCGCGTCAGAGACTTTTGGGTCAGCACCTTGGATCATCGCATCAACAAGGTCAAGTTTGATAATTTGGTTAGAAAGCTTAGTTTTACCAGCTTCCATTGGGCCACCGGAAACAAAAATCACTGGAATATTTAAGCGCATAGCCGCCATTAACATACCCGGCGTGATTTTGTCACAGTTTGAAATACAGACCATAGCATCGGCACAATGCGCATTAACCATATATTCAACCGAGTCGGCAATTAAATCACGCGAAGGTAAACTGTAAAGCATACCGCTGTGACCCATGGCAATACCATCATCAACCGCAATGGTATTAAATTCTTTAGCGACACCACCCGCTTTTTCAATAGCGCCGGCAACAAGCTGTCCCATATCTTTTAAATGCACATGACCGGGTACAAACTGAGTAAAGGAGTTAACAACCGCAATAATTGGTTTGCCAAAATCATTATCCGTCATTCCTGTTGCGCGCCATAAAGCACGAGCCCCAGCCATATTACGGCCTTGAGTAGAAGTTGCAGATCTTAATTTAGGCATGATATTTACATTCCAATTGATAATGTGAATTAATATTGTGAAAAATTTTATTTTGAAAGCTACTGTTCCAAGAAGCTCTTAAAATAAAACCTTATCGGTTTTATTTATAGTTTACGGTGATAGCAACTCTTCAACATTTGCCACTTTAGCAAAGAAGGCGTAACGGGCTTATCGCCAGAAGCGAGTATTGCCGATGCCGGTAAAGTGGTAATGACAACGAGTTGCTTTTATTACCGTTATTTAACGGGATCTAACCAATTATCTGGAACAGTAGTCGTTCCGTTGAAAATACCAAAAAATGCTTCTTGAATAGCTTTAGTGATCGGTCCACGGGTACCATTACCGACAAGCATTCCGTCCACTGATTTTACTGGTACAACTTCCGTTGCTGTGCCACACATAAAGAACTCATCAACTAAGTACAATGACTCACGAGAAATTGGCTCTTCACGTACTTCATAACCCAATTGTTCTGCAAGAAAAAATACAGTATCGCGGGTTAAACCTTGTAAAATCGAAGCCGTTCCAGGAGGGGTATAAAGAATACCTTTGCGGATCAAAAATAAGTTTTGACCGGCTCCTTCACTAACCATATTATTGATATCAAGTGCGACACCTTCAGCATAACCATGACGAGCAGCTTCAGCTGAAATCAGTTGTGATGAAAGGTAATTACCACCGGCTTTTGCTGCTGTTGGCATAGTGTTAGGTGCTAATCGATTCCAACTTGACACTCCAACTTCTACACCATTCTCAATAGCATCAGCGCCTAGGTAAGCTTCCCAACTAAATGCTGCAATCATTACATCAGCTTTTGCATCAATAGGTGGACGTAACCCCATACCGATATCACCCAAAAAAGCCAACGGACGTAAGTAAGCAGAAGCTAAACCATTTTCAGCAACGGCATCTTTACAGGCTTGAACAATTTCTTCTTGGGTAAAAGGGAT
Source organism: Colwellia sp. BRX9-1 (assembly GCF_014077195.1). Taxonomy (NCBI): domain Bacteria; kingdom Pseudomonadati; phylum Pseudomonadota; class Gammaproteobacteria; order Alteromonadales; family Colwelliaceae; genus Colwellia; species Colwellia sp. BRX9-1. The sequence goes on along the minus strand of NZ_JACGVM010000005.1, from coordinate 133,964 downwards.
ATTCATTCGATAGATTTTTGCTGAATCAAATAAACGTTTAATATGTTCTTCTAAACGAAAAATACACGTACCTTTATGAGTATCATAAGCACGGATACCTTCAAATACCGAGGAACCATAATGCAAAGCGTGACTCATTACATGCACGGTAGCATTTTTCCAAGGCATGAGTTCACCATTAAACCAAATTAGTTCTGCATTTACTTTAGCCATTTTTCTTCCTAATTTATAATATTTTTAACGAGTTAGCTGTAGTTTAATTACCCAACCAACTCTGAATTTTTATGGGTGCTTGTTGCGCAATTATTATAACTGGTTATGAGCGACATTACTTCGTGGTATTTTTGTCTACCTTGACGTCTTTGATATCAATCAGTTTATTAATTTGATCAACTAAAAGTGAAATAGGTCGCTCACTTCGCACCATTAATTCTATAGTGCCGATATTTGTACCGGTATTAACTCGCGCCTTAATGCCTTCGATTAGGAAGCCTCGGTAGCGGGTGACTTGTAAAATACGCTCTAACACCACTTGCTTATCATCAGCCTTTATACGTAATTGATAATGATTCATCTTAAGTACTCTCCATCATTTTATCATTGGCTGTATTGGGTGGAACTAGTGGCCAAACATTATCTGCGGCATCTATTTTAACTTGTAAAAGATAAGGCCCGTTATGCGCTAACATCTCTTCAATCGCCTCAGAAACCTCTGCCTTAGAGCTTATCTGTTTAGCTTTAATGTCAAATGCATTTGCAAGCATGACAAAATCAGGGTTATCAGAAAGATCTGTTTCACTTAAACGTCCATCAAAAAATAAATCTTGCCATTGGCGGACCATACCTAATTTGGCATTATCAATGAGGACAATTTTTACCGGTAGCTGAAAACGCTTTATTGTTGAGAGTTCTTGCACATTCATCATGATAGAGCCATCGCCTGAAACAGTAATAATACAATCTGTTGGTCGGCTAACTTGTGCACCGATCGCGGCCGGCAAGCCAAAGCCCATGGTGCCCATTCCAGCACTGGTTAAAAAGTTACTAGGGTGATCAAATGACATATGCTGTGCCGCCCACATTTGATGTTGACCAACATCAGTGGTAACACAACTGTTTAGCGGCATTTTATCGCTCAACTCTTTAAGTACCGCTGGTGCAAAAATAGTGCTGCCAGGATGATTATAATCCCAAGAAAAATCAGCTTTCATTTGCTGACATTTTTGTTGCCAACTTTTGATTTCTAAAGGAATCGATAAGGCAGGTAAATTAGTTTTTAAATCACCTAAGATCGCTGAATCAGCGGCTCGGCGTTTATTAATCTCGGCTGTATCTATATCAAAATGAATAACTTTCGCATGGGGCGCAAACTCAGTTAATTTCCCAGTAACTCGGTCATCAAAACGTGCACCAACAACAACCAATAAATCACTTTCTTGTACCGCTAAGTTTGCCGCTTTAGTGCCGTGCATGCCTAACATGCCAAGATAGTTTTCATTATTAGGCGAAATAGCACCTAAACCTTTTAATGTTGAAACACTCGGTATATGGGTAATATCAATAAAATCGCGTAATTCATCGACCGCGTTTGCCATACCTACACCGCCACCCACATACAAAACAGGCTGTTTTGCATGACAAAGCATAGCGATTGCAGAACCAACATTAGCCGGTGGTAAATTAACTTTATTTTTCAAGGTTGAAACTACACTGCCTTGGCTAACCACATGCGCAATTTGAATGTCTTTTGGGATATCGACAAGAACAGGACCTTGTCTCCCTTCCAATGCTATAGCAAAGGCTTGATGTAAAACTTTTTCAAGATCATTAATATCTGTTACCTGAAAAGAATGCTTAGTACAGGCGAGTGATAAACCAAAAATATCGATTTCCTGAAAAGCATCAGAGCCCATCACCGAAGTAGCAACTTGTCCAGTTATGGCAACAATAGGAATTGAATCGGCAAGGGCGTCAGCAAGGCCAGTAATTAAATTAGTTGCCCCCGGTCCAGAAGTCGCAAAACAAACCCCTACTTTACCGGATGCTCTTGCATAACCTACTGCTGAAAATGCCGCACCTTGCTCATGACGACACAAGAAGTGTTGGATGTCACTGTCGGTAAGTGCATCATAAATTGGCATTATAGCGCCACCAGGATAACCAAAAACATGCTCAACACCGTGCTGCTGAAGTACGTCAAAAAGTAATGAACCGCCTGTTTGTTTCTTTTCACTTGTCATCTTTTTTTTAACCCACCCAACTGAATACATTTTGCATAACCGTTAGTTTGAGCTTTCTCCTTTGCGCTGAGTTGGTATGATTTATTGATATAAAATATTGATATTAAAACTGACCATCATTATTTTCATCTTTATCTATAAAAAAACCCCCGTTCCTTTCGGAGCGAGGGTTTGTTTTTTGCTTTAGTTTTTCTTAGCTCAACAAACAACCTCGCGATGATTTAATAATCACCACGACGAGAATGTTAATAATCACTGAACTAAATTTTTGCATGTTTATTCAATTACCTTGATTCTTTATAAAAACAAAATGAAAAACTTTTAAATTTGTTGGCTATTGCACTGCCTATTTAAATTAGTACCATAGCTCTAATATTAAGTGCAAGTTTTTTTACTAGCGTTTTTTAATTGAAATAAATAATTTAGTTATATGATGCGTTAGCACTTTAGATAAATCCTGCCTAAACTTAACTTACAGGATGCTAACTAAATGGATTTGTTATGAGCTTAGCTTGTATTTATAGCAGAGCCCGGGTTGGGCTTGAATCTCCCCTTGTCACTGTCGAAGTGCATTTAGCCAATGGACTGCCGGTATTTAATATTGTCGGTTTACCAGAAACCTCGGTACGTGAATCAAAAGATCGGGTGCGCAGCGCTATCATCAATTGTGGTTATCAGTTCCCCGCAAAGCGAATTACCATAAATCTAGCCCCTGCTGATTTACCTAAAGAAGGAGGTCGCTTCGACTTACCGATAGCGCTTGGTATTTTGGTTGCCAGTAAGCAACTGCCTAATACAGATTTAAGCCAATATGAGTTTGCTGGCGAACTTGCGCTTTCCGGTGAATTGCGTGAAATTATTGGTGAAATTCCAATGGCAATTGCTTGCGCTAACGCTAAAAGAACCTTAGTTATTCCTAAACAAAATGCTGAACAAGCGAGTTGGGTTAAGCAGGCCAATATTTTATCAATAGAACATTTAAGTCAATTATACCCACACTTTTTAAAGCAACGCTCGCTACCTTTGGTGTCTGCAAAAGCAGTAGAGCATTATCAAGTGCCTACCAGTAAAGACATTGCTGATGTTATTGGCCAACCACTGGCAAAAAGAGCTCTAGAAATCTCCGCTTGTGGCGCGCACAATCTACTTTTTATTGGGCCACCCGGTACGGGCAAAACCATGCTAGCGAGCCGTTTACCTGGAATATTACCACCAATGAGCGAAAGTGAAGCGTTAGAGGCTGCAGCTATCGCTTCGATTAGCCATCAAAAAATCAATCATAAATCTTGGTTAACTCGCCCCTTTCGCGCTCCCCATCATACGGCTTCTTCTGCGGCACTGGTTGGTGGTGGCAGCCAACCACAAGCGGGAGAGATTTCATTGGCGCATAATGGCGTATTATTTCTGGATGAATTACCAGAATTTGCTCGTAAAGTGCTCGATGTTTTACGTGAACCCATGGAATCAGCCGAAGTTACCATTTCTAGAGCAATGTACAAACAAACCTTTCCAGCAAAATTTCAATTAGTAGCTGCGATGAATCCTAGCCCAACCGGATTTTACAATGATAACCGCAGCACACCTGAACAAGTGCTACGCTATTTAAATCGCCTATCGGGGCCTTTTCTTGACCGAATTGACATTCAAATTGAGGTGACCCGTTTACCCAAGGGTATGTGGGCAAAGGATGATCATAACAATGAAAGTTCTGCGCAAATACAGAAAAGGGTTGCGCTGTGTAGAGAATTACAATTACAGCGGCAAGGGAAAGCAAATGCTCACTTAGGGAGTGCTGAAACACGGATATTTTGCAAACTGAGTACTGATGAGCATGAGTTTTTAGAGCTTGCCGTTGAAAAACTTGGTTTGTCTACCCGTGCCCACCATAAAATATTAAAGATAGCGCGCACCTTGGCAGACATGAATAGTATTGAAGATATTCAACATGAACATATCATTGAAGCGCTGTCTTATCGCGCAATGGACCGATTACTGAGACACCTAACCGATGCTGTTTCTTTTTAACCGGACATCACAATTAATAAGATTAAAGTCGTCATATTGAATATATCTGGCATTAGCATCTTATCAAAAAGCCTTCTAGCCAATAACAATGGCTATTCTCTAGCGATAAAGCGGTTGCTGAGACTATTTAATTGCCTCAAAGAAGGCTTTGACTAAGGTTTGTTCTCGACTTTGGTTTAAACAACAAATGCCGAGGTCGAACGGCTCAATGTCGCCAACATTTTGTAAATATTGCACCCGGTCTTTTACCGGGCTATTTTCAACAACAACTTTTGGGGCCATGCCGACACCACAACCTAAAGCAACCATGCTAACAAGCGCTTCATGACCCGAAACTGTTGCATAAATATTGGGTTTACCTTGTTGCTTTTTACGATACCAAAGTTCAAAACGCTTACGCGCCGCACCATGCTCAGCTAAAATAATCGGTACTTCAGACCAAATAATTGTTTCGTCTTGTAATTGTTGCTGAACTCGACAAGCCATCGTTGGTGCAATAACGGCCAACGGCACAGTAGCAATATGCTGAAAATAAAACATTCTTGATAAGCTTTCAGGTTTTACACCAAAAGCAAAATCTACCAACTTTTGCTGTACTTGGTCAAAGGCATCAGCAGCATCACCGGTCGTTAATACAATTTCAACTAGCGGGTGTTGTTGGCGAAAGCGTTCCAATAGCGGTGGTAAATGACTATAAGCGGCAGTAACAGAACAATAAATGTGAAGTTTACCCTGTAGTTCAGCCTGCTTTTGGTCGAGCGACAATTGCAATAATTGCCATTGCTCAAGTTGCTGTTCGGCATATTTATAAAATAACATGCCTGCCTCAGTTAGCACGACTGAACGATTATCACGATGTAATAGCAAACAACCTAACTGATCTTCCAGCCTTTGAATAATTCGACTTAAGGTAGAAGTACTGACATGGTGCGCTTCAGCGGTTTTCCCAAAATGAAGACTGTGGGTTAAATGCACAAACATTTTTAACGATTTAAGATCCATTATTTACTCTTACCATTCATTGACAACATTTTACCCACCAATCGTTGCACTTTATGCAACACCACCTTGCGAATATATCATTTTAAGCAACATTAATCTTGCGCTATGATAACTCCATCGTCGGAAAGACCGATAAAGCCATTAAATAATCACATCGCCAGCATTACGTTGAGTCGATTTGAGACAAAAGGATAACCCAATGAGCAATTATTTTAACACCTTAAGTTTACGTGAAAAATTAGGTCAGTTAGGCAAATGTCGTTTTATGCAGCGTGAAGAATTCAGCGATGGCTGTAATTTTATTAAAGACTGGAATATTGTCATTGTCGGTTGTGGCGCGCAAGGGCTAAACCAAGGTTTGAACATGCGTGATTCGGGTTTAAATATCTCTTACGCATTACGCGAAGCTGCCATTTCATCAAAACGTCAATCTTGGCAATGGGCGACAGAGAACGGTTTTACCGTAGGTACATACGCAGAATTAATACCACAAGCTGACTTAGTGCTTAATTTAACACCAGACAAGCAACATACATCTGCTGTTACTGCTGTTATGCCTCATATGAAACATGGTTCAACTTTAGCCTACTCACACGGTTTTAATATCGTTGAAGAAGGTATGAAAATTCGTGAAGATATTACTGTAGTCATGGTTGCCCCTAAATGTCCGGGTACTGAAGTACGTGAAGAATACAAACGTGGTTTTGGTGTACCTACTTTAATTGCTGTTCACCCTGAGAATGATCCACAAGGTAACGGCTTAGCAATAGCTAAGGCTTACGCATCAGCTACTGGTGGCGATCGTGCCGGCGTACTTGAATCATCATTTATTGCTGAAGTGAAGTCTGACTTAATGGGCGAGCAAACTATTTTATGTGGCATGTTGCAAACCGCAGCAGTACTTGGCCATAAGCAGTTAGTTGCGCAAGGTATGGATGCTGCGTATGCACGTAAGCTATTACAATACGGCATTGAAACAACAACGGAAGGCTTAAAGCATGGCGGTATTACCAATATGATGGACCGTTTATCAAACCCTGCTAAAGTTAAAGCGTTTGATATGTCTGAAGCATTAAAAGTCATCTTACGTCCGTTATTTGAAAAACATATGGACGATATTATCGAAGGTCGCTTCTCTGCCACTATGATGGAAGATTGGGCAAATGATGATGTGAACTTATTAAAATGGCGTGAAGAAACAGCTGAGTCTTCTTTTGAAAAAGCAGCTGATTGCGACATTGAAATTACCGAACAAGAATACTACGACAAAGGCATCTTTGTGGTAGCTATGGTAAAAGCCGGTGTTGAACTAGCCTTTGAAGCTATGGTTGCTGCGGGTATCATTGAGGAGTCAGCGTATTATGAGTCATTACACGAAACACCGTTAATTGCTAACTGTATTGCCCGTAACAAATTGTACGAAATGAACGTAGTCATTTCAGATACCGCTGAATACGGTAACTATTTATTTACCCATGCTGCACAACCTTTACTTAGTGATTTCGTCAGCAAATTGTCACTTGAAGAATTAGGTGAAGGCTTAAAGGAAAGCTCAAATGGCGTTGATAACGTACGCTTGATTGAAGTTAACGAAGCAATTCGCAGCCATGGTGTCGAAAGCGTAGGTAAAAAATTACGTGGCTACATGACAGATATGAAACGCATTGTAGAGTCGAATCAATAAAATAAAATAAAACGAGCGTTGTAGGTCACTAAAGGTAAACACTTAGGCCAGAGAGTCTAATGGTATTATTTTCTGGCCAGCAAGTGCTACACTGCAGCGCTTTATTTTATATCAAAGAGGAAAATTATCATGACAGAATTAAAGAATGTAACACTGACCAAGGCCGCTAATGTTTATTTTGACGGCAACGTAACTAGCAGAAAAGTAACGCTAGCAGATGGTTCAGTAGTAACCTTAGGCATTATGATGCCTGGTGAGTATACCTTTGCTACGGCAGAAAAAGAATTGATGGAAATTATCGCTGGTGAGGTTGAAATATTATTACCTAACGAGACGCAATGGCAAAGCATTTCTGCAGGTGGACACTTTTATGTCGACGCCGATGCTAAATTTGATATCAAAGTAAAAGCGTTAGCTGATTATTGCTGTTCTTATATAGCAGCATAAAGCCACATCTATTGGCTTTAACAGTACCTCCGAAGATAATGGAGGTGCTTATCATTAGCTTAAGTCACCCTTATCGACAAAAACTCACTGATACCTTAAAAGTGACACCTTCTTAAAACGGACTTCGACATTTAACGTTAAGTTATCATTATAATTTAACTCGCTCTTGCCGATAACCGCTAAACCTTATTTAACACCTCGCCACTAAAAACATTGCTGATTTACTATCAATAATACTCATTTAATGAAAAAATCATCTTTAATAGCCATTGCTGAATATAAATAATGAAACTCAATAAAACCACGCAAAAAATCGATAATAATGTTTGTAAAGCACTTAAATTAGCCTGCGAAGACTTCACTAACGAAGTTGATGGTTTCTGTTGGCTAACCCACCGCGCTAATTACACTAATTTTCCCGCAAGTTTAGTGGTGACCTGTATTTTCGATATCGATGCAGAAGTGATTGCAGCGAAAGAACAAAAAGTTGATGATCACTTGCGTGATGTCATTCAAAAGCAGTTACTCAAAGTGGGTATTGTCTTAAAAAACGTTCGCCACAATGTCCATTTAGATAGTGAAGAGTCTTGCTTACGTGACCATAGTGGTCAATGGCCTGAACGTCTAAAATTAAGAGTGACTAAGCAAAAGCCAACACAAAGTAAACAGTTTGGCCGCTAGAGCCTCAGTTAATTACCCCGTTACCTAGCCTTATAAAACAACCATATCATCACGATGAATAATCACTTTACTGGGACAACAGCCTAATAAAGTGATTATCTGTTCACTATTACACCCCATAATACGCAATAAATCTCGTTGACTGTATTGGCAAATACCTTTAGCAATCAAATTTTTAGAATGCGCGTCAATAATATCAACAGACTCTCCAGCGACAAAATCACCGTCAACTTGACTGACACCTGAGGGTAATAGCGAAGCTCCTTCATTAACCACAGCATGCACTGCACCGGCATCAAGATGTACTTTTCCGCTGCTTTTTAAGGTATGTTTTAACCAGTGTTTGCGTGCTTTGGTCGCCGCTTGTTTGGCACTAAAATGTGTACCTGGGTTTTCACCTTTTAATATCTGTTGAAAAACTTCACTACGACTACCATTTAAAATATAAGTCTCTATGCCATTTTCAACCGCTTTTTCGGCGGCCTGAATTTTTGTTTTCATACCACCGGTGGCAATAACGTTATTTGTTGTTCCAGCCATGGCATGAATTTCAGCGGTAATTTCGTGAATTTCAGGGAGTAACCTTGCCTTAGGGTTTTCACGCGGGTCTTGATCATAAACACCGTCGATATCGCTTAAGATGAATAAGCAGTCAGCTTCACTCACTAAAGCGACTAAGGCGGCTAAATTATCGTTATCACCGACTTTCAATTCATCGGTCGCGACCGTGTCATTTTCATTAACAATAGGAATAACACCATTTTCCAATAAAATGCGTAGGGTGTTTTTAATATTGATGTAGCGCTGGCGATCTTTTAAATCTCCATGGGTAATAAGTAACTGGCTACAAGGAACATCAAAAAATCGCTGCCAATTCGCCATCATTTTCATTTGCCCAACAGATGCCATCGCTTGTTTAGTGGGAATAGAGGGTACGGGAGAGCCGTGCTTAATTAATTGTCGTCCTGCAGCAACACTGCCCGATGAAACGATAATAATTTCTTTACCTGCCTGTTGGCATTCGGTAATAAAACGAGCAATAGCAAGAATATACTTACCACTACAGCCCTTATTGTCTGGTGCAACTAAAGCACTGCCTACTTTAATTACCGCACGATTAAAATTCATTGTTGTTCCCCTATGATCCAGCCCATAGCATGCCTCGATATGCAGGTAATTTGCAATCAACTTTTTGCCATAATATAGATGAGTTTATCCTTTTTAGGCTGTTGACTTGTTATATCGAATTAATTCGGTATTTATATCCTTTAAAACTTAAGAAATGGCGAGTTACTTAACTTGAAATAACAAGATGGTGTTTTTTACCTCATTCTAAAATATCAATAATAGACGCCTAAAACGCCTTTCTCTGCTAATGATTAACATTAAGCCTAGTTAACTTTCACTCATTTCAACAACTTGATGAATAATCGTTTTCAAACGGTTGTTAATCGTGATTAATTTATTTCACTGTTTTTGCTGAAAATTACTTCAAATCAGATTATGATCGGACATCTATTTATTTTTGTTATATTGAGCAAGTATTCCATGTTGAATTTTTTACCTCCGCTACTTATTCATATTATTTCGCTAACAATTTATACCGTTAATACGCTTTTCTGGTTAATACCTATTATTATATTTTCATTTTGTAAGGCTATTATTCCCTTAACCTTTGCTAAAAAAATATTCAGCTATTTATTAGATCAAATGGCAAGCAATTGGGTGGGTGTTAACACCTTCATTCAAAAGCTCTTTAATAAAACAGAAATTAAGGTAACCGGCTTAGATCAACTAACCATGAAAGAATGGTATTTGGTAGTCTGTAATCACCAAAGCTGGGTTGATATTGTTATCTTGCAGCGAGTCATGCATCGCAAAATTCCTTTTTTGAAATTCTTCTTAAAAAAAGAACTTATTTTTGTGCCTTTTTTAGGCTTGGCTTGGTGGGCCCTCGACTTTCCATTTATGAAGCGTTATAGCCAATCTTTCATTAAAAAGAACCCTCATTTAAAAGGCAAAGACGTTGAAACCACACGTAAAGCTTGTGCTAAATTCAAGCATAAACCCGTCAGTATAATGAACTTTATAGAAGGAACACGCTTCACTAACGAAAAGCACGATAAGCAAAATTCCACTTTTAAACATCTACTTAAACCTAAAGCTGGTGGCATAGGTTTTGTGCTAGAAGCCATGGGCGGCAACTTGCATAAAATAGTCAATGTTACCATTCATTACCCAGAGGGGATCCCTACTTTTAGTGATTTTTTAGCGGGAAAAATTAAACAGGTAAATGTCGATGTAGAGGTTTCAAACATTGGGGATGATCTTGTTGGCGACTATGTGCGCGATCGACATTTTAAAATAAAATTTCAAAAGTGGGTTAATCAATTATGGCTTGATAAAGACCAAAAACTTATCGAGTTTAATAATGATAATACCGCTAAATAACATTGAAATTGAAAAAGGAAACTTAAATGAGTGAACTCATTAGCACATGGTTAACTAACCAAGGTATCGCCGAAGCGTATTTAGCGATGGCCACCATTTTTGTTGGTTGCATGCTCATTTTTGTCATTTCAGCATTGGGTTACTACCTCGCAAAATATCAGGTATTAGCTTTTGTTAACAAAATGGTCAGCAAAACAAAAAATACTTGGGATGATGTTTTATTAGAGCATAATGTTTTTTCTCGCTTCGCTTTTTTAATTCCGTTATTCGTACTACTGTTTTTAACGCCTATTTTACTGCCCGAACAAGCATTACTTGGCGCCGTTTTAGTGGTTTTTGTAAAAATAGCTCTCAGCTTTCAAATTGCACGTTCTATTAGTGCTATTTTAAACGTCATTAGAAGTCTTTATCAAAATACTGCGCGTGACCGCTACTTACCCTTAAGCTCAACGATACAAGTGATAAAACTGGTTATTTATTTGGTTGCTACGATTCTATCTATTTCATTTATTTTAGATAAGTCACCTATTTATTTACTCAGTGGTTTAGGTGCATTAACTGCTGTTTTATTATTAGTATTTCAGGACACGATTAAAGGTTTAGTCGCTAGTATTCAAATATCAGCAAACAAAATGGTCGCGCCTGGTGACTGGATTGAAATTCCTAATTATGGTGCTGATGGCGATGTTATTGAGATTGGTTTAAATACGGTTAAAGTAAAAAACTTCGATAATACAGTGACAACCGTTCCTACGTACGCCTTAATAAACGGCTCATTTAAGAATTGGCGAGGCATGCTCAATTCAGGTGGTCGACGCATTAAGCGTAGCATTATTATTGATATCAACAGTATTTCATTTTATCAAAGTGCTGAGATTGAAAAACTTAAAGAAATCAGTTTATTAAAAGATTATTTACAGCAAAAATCTGATGAAATCACCACGAGTTTAAAAACGGCTAATTTATCTAACGATAATGTTAATAGCCGGCAGTTAACCAATGTCGGAACTTTTCGCGCTTATATTACCGCTTACTTAGCTAAACATGAAAAAATACATGATGAGATGACTTGTATGGTCAGGCAATTAGCGGCAACCGACTCAGGCTTACCGCTGGAGATATATTGTTTCAGTAATGACCAAAACTGGAAGAATTATGAGGGTATACAAGCCGATATTTTTGACCATTTATTCGCTATGGCGCCGGTATTCAGTTTACGTGTTTTTCAACATCCTACCGGCTATGACTGGCAAAAAAGTCGCTCGAGTCGACAACTTTAACGTTGACGAACTACGCCTTCTTGCATCGTTGAGGCAACAAGCTGTCCTTGACGATTAAAAATTTGCCCTTTAACTAAGCCTCGACCGCCACTTGCTGACGGACTATCCATAACGTAAAGCAGCCAATCATCAAAACGAAATGGGCGATGAAACCACATGGCATGGTCAATCGTGGCAATCTGTAAATTGGGTTGCCAATGACTCAAGCCGTGTGGAAATAAAGCCGTTGGTAAAAACAAGAAGTCAGAAGTATAAGCCAGCATATAGGTATGAATACGTAAATCATCAGATAAGGTGCCGTTTGCTTTTATCCACATCTGAGACTTAGGTGCTGTCTTTTCGGGTTGCAGCCAATTATAAGGTTTAACAGGACGCATTTCGATGGGCTTTTCAGCTAAAAATTTACCTCTAATTTCTTCAGGTATTTTATCTTGGTTGTCGAAAATGAAATCTGTGTAAGACGCTAAATCTTCAGGTGCGGGTACATCGGGCATAAGATCTTGATGCTCAATGCCTTTTTCATATTGTTGAAAAGAGGCCGTCATATAGAATATATCTTTACCGTTTTGAATTGCTTTAACACGCCGGGTGCTAAAACTTTTACCATCACGGATATTTTCGACTTCATAAACAACCGGCTTACTGGCATCTCCTGGACGTAGAAAATAAGAATGAAGCGAGTGAACATTACGTGCTGAATCAACTGTTTCTTGAGCGGCAGAAACAGCTTGTCCCATTACTTGACCACCAAACAGCGCACGAAAGCCTAAATCTTGGCTTTGACCACGATAAATTCCTTGTTCGATTACCTCTAATTCTAATAATGAAGATAAATCATCCAACACTTGACTCATAATATTTAGCACTCACTGATATAAAATTTTGACTATAGCATATTTATAATTTATATCTTTAGCGACATTTTAAAATTGTTGAAAATTCATACGCTGCAAGGTAGTATCTAGGGAATAAGAAAATTATTGACTAAAAATACGAAGAGATCTCAATGGAAGCGCTATTAGAAAGAGAAGTATTGTTAGAAAGAAGGCAAGGTAGTAATGAGGAACAGTCGCTATGGGACAGGCTTTCTCTTGCACAAAAATTTGCCGCCAGTAGCATGACTCAGTTTGGTTACGACTTATCTTTTATTAGAAATAGCAATAACGGCAGCTTAGCCATATTACAATGCAATGGTAAAACAGCAACCATTAACGGTGAAGGTGAAGTAGACTCAACACCAAGTATAATTATTCGTCCTTAGTTATTCATCCTTGATTAAAGGCAAATACCTAGCCTACTTTCAGAGATACATGAAAAGATGCCCCTATTAGGCATCTTTTTTAGTTTTAGTCAGTAATAAAGCTTCAATTAAAGAAATATACCCCGTCAAATTATTACTTGACCACATACGTCTTACGCTGGCATCTTGCTTAGCAACATGCGCCGCGAACCTTTTAAAAGCGCCGTCGTCAAAATTTCCATAACACTTTTTAGTGATTGACTGCAGTTTACCTTTTCCTTTTAAACACTCAATAAAAATCGAGGCATAGTTATTAACCAGTGGTGAAATAATTTCAATCGTCTCAGGTTCTAATGCCTGACAATTTTTAATTATTTGTAATCGATTTTTAACAAAATCTTCGTGTCGCTTGGCAATTATTGCCATAGAGTCTATATAAAACTTATTTTCTTTCTGACTACTACTGAGCTCTTTTTTCACACTAAATAATTCGCGTTGCAGACCTTCTGCTCGAAAATAAAAATAAATACTCAAAGCTACAAAAATAGCAGCAATGGACAATACAAAAATCATATTAAGCCTATTAAAATAAAAAGTAATATTGACTACGCTTTAGTGGTTTCACTTAAACGCGATAAAAATATGTAAGGGTCAATATCTTGTGCTGTGGGTGAGCCATAGGCGTAGCCAATTTTAAGTGAATAATCACCTAAATTAGCGAAGAATCTCAGTTTAATTGCATTAGCTAAACTATTTAACTTAATCGCTATTTCAGCTTGAGTTTGGTGAGGACCTATCAGTAAATATTCACCATCGTTAATCGTACCCGCTTCATCAAATTCACCTTTTGACTCATTAAGTAAGGTCGCTAATGTTTTTGAAACTTCGAGCATAATTTTATCATTAAAGTGAAAGGTAAGCTCTTGCCAGTTAACAACTGATAAGTAGCCAATCGCTAAGGGATAGTCGTATTTCCTCGCCATTTTATAATTCAGTTGATAATTTCTTTTCGTTTGGGAGGGCGTTACCAAATAAGATAATGGCTGTTCCTCTTCATCGTATACTTGATTTAAGCGCAACGTTCTTTGTCTTAACCCAAAAAAAACCAACGTAATGACTAATAAAATAACGATCACAATCAATAAATATATAACTTCTTTTTGCGCGATAAATTTTGCACTGAATTGAGTTTGTAGCTTACTCTGTTCAGCGAGATTCAGGATTAAATTTCGACTTTTATCATTTGCACTTAACATTTGACTGGAGTCAATAATTAAAGAGGGTTCAGCCTTTTTCTGAAACTGTTGAAGTAATTCAAGATAATTTTTATGGGCCATTAACGCATTTTTATAATCACCGTTTTGCTGATACATATGACTTAATAAAAGTAATAATTTAGCCTGCTTTTTTGATAGCTTTATGTGTTTAGCAGTTAATTCAGCTAATTGAAGGTAATGTTGGTATACAGCTTTATTGTTTAATAGACTTGAGGTCTCTGCTAATAGAATTAACGAGGTTAAATAAGGCTTATTTAACCTCTTTTCATTAAATGTAGCACTGGCTGATAATAGCCAATTATGTGAGTCACTAAATTCTCCCTGCTTTAATAACACCTCTGCCAATCCTAATTCAGCATAGGCAGCACTAATTGGAGCATTTTTATTTTTGCCGTGTTTTTGTGCTTCCCAAAAAGCATTGTAAGCATCATCAAATAAATTTAACTGAAAATAAGCACGGCCTAAGTGTAAATAAGTTTGGTCAATATTAGCCAGTTTGTCTAAATCAAATTTTAACGTTAATAGCTTATTTTGCATGGTTAGCGATGTTTGATAATCGCCTAAATAATAATATGCCGTTGCTAAAATTTCTAAAAGACAAAGGTGATCCTCATACTGAGGATTTACCGAAATCAGCACCTTAACTTGATTAAGATCATTCATCGATAAATCGTTTTTATTTTGCAACGCATAGGTAACAGCTCGATAACTCAAAGCAATTAAACGATATTTTAGCACTTGTGGAGAATCTGCCATTAAAATAACATTGGTTGCCATATTTTGAGTTTGTTCATACTTCTCTTGTAAATAATAGCCATCTGCAACTTTCAGCAATAAATTAAACTTTATGGCTGGTTCAAGTCCTTGCAGAGAAATTCCATCTTGCGCAAAATGAAATGCTTCGCTATTTTCACCCTTATTATTGGCAACATCAGCAAGAAGGATGAAGGTTTTTCCACGAATTTGGACGGTATAATTTTCTTGAGATCCCAAAATTTTTTTTGAAAGTGTAATGATCTCTTCGTAGGGAAGGTTTTCAGCGTCTTGTAAAAAATAGCGCTCAACATCTTTAATGTTTTGCTCAACGTTTAAAGCATCATTGGCAAAACAAAATAAAGGAGCTATAAAAAAACAAAGGATCAACAACAGTTTACAGGGCATTATTAACTAAAATCCTTTATCTAATGATCAGTAGAGTGATCAGCCATAACCTATAAATTTATCTATTACTTATAGGTTTTCGTTACGGTTCAACAAATTATTCATAATAAAGGTTTACAAGCATAGTTCAACGCTTATAATGAATTTAGAGTTTCTAAAACTCGAAAAGGGCAAATCTAGTGAAAGCTAGAGACGCAAAGTTACCGGTCTAAGGGGAAACCTAGGATAGCGGAACTGCCAAGTATAGATATAGTGGGGGCTTGTCTTTATTTTGAACAGTTTGCTTTCGGTATACTTTGCGGTCCTTCCCTTATTTTTAATTATTTTCTGTCATATATTACCTTCATTTAAAATACTATATAACTAAATATATGTTTTTTATAGACAAAAAATATATGTGGTACTTTACTTGTTTATACTAGAAAATGGTCTATTGATATTATTAATTGGGTGTGCAAATTGAGATGGAACAATGAAATATCATGATTCCATAAAACAAGCTGAACTAAAAATGAACATGGCCGTAAAACAATTACAGCGGTGGTTTTTACCTGTCAGCCCAATTAATTATTCAGTTAGCTACGAATATATTAATAAAAAAAACATTCTTCTTAATACTGCCATTGAAAATAAACTTGCCACGGGTAAAAAGCTTGATGATTTTTTCATTGAAGAAAACTATCGCCAATTCATTTTAGGCCAAAGTAAATTCAGAGATGAACTCATTGACGACCTAGATGACGTTGTCACCCATGTTGAAAAAAACAGCCAAAAATCATCGCAGAGTATTAATAAACTGATTACCACGCTAGACGGCAATATTTCTGATCTACAATCTGCCGATAAAGAAAAAATAGTCGTTGCGGTAAATAGCATTCGCCAGGCATCTAAAGCCTTTAAACTACACCAACAAAAATTTGCTGAACATATTTCTTTTACCCGTAAAAAGACCCAGGCGTTAAAAGTTGAATTAAAAGAAGTACGTGAAGAAATTTACATGGATCCACTTACCGGTCTTTATAATCGTAAAGCTATGTCTAAGCATTTAGATTTATGGCTAACAGAAGATCCAAGTCGGCAAGTTGCCGCAATTGTCGTCTGTGTTGATCAAATTTCAGAAGTTAATCTGCAATTCGGTCATTTAATTAGTGATGTTCTCTTATCAAAAATAGCCAGTAAAGTGAGTAGTTATGTTGATGGCAGCGGTCTACCAATACGTTCAGGTGGCGATGAATTTTTAATTCTGTTACCTGATATTGACAAAGAAAGTGCTCGAGAAATTGCCAGTAAAATAACACATGGCGTTGAAAAGCTGCGCTTTGTTAGTAGTAAGTCTGGTATTAGATTACCTCAAATGACATTGTCTACTGGTGTAGACACCTTTAATATTGCTGAAAATGCCAGCAGTATCTTAAAAAAATCACGCCTGTTACTACCCGATTTATACAAAAAAAATAATACATTAAGTTCTTAATCGCTCAACAAGATACTTTTTGCTTGATGACATTTTTCTCTCGCTGATATTTTCACTTCAATAAATAATATCAGTGATAGTATGCCCAACTTTACTCAATATAATCGGTAATAATCTTAATATACTCGGTGGTAAATCAAAGAAGATTACATTGCGAGTGCTTAGCTAAAAATAGTCGACGACAGCCTCCTTGTTTTCTCATATACTGAATGCAGTGTAAAATTCCTAACGACTAAGAGAGAAATAATTTATGAAAAAAATTACTTTAGCTGTTGCTGCTACTTTAATGATGGCGTCTCCTGTTTTTGCTGGTGATGCTGCTGCTGGTAAAGCAAAAACTGGTATGTGTGCTGCTTGTCATGGTGCTGCTGGTATCTCTGCGGTACCTATGTACCCAAACCTTGCTGGTCAAAAAGAAGCTTATCTTGCTAAACAGTTGAAAGACTTTAAAGCCGGTAAACGTAAAGATCCTGTTATGGGACCTATGGCTATGGGTTTAAGTGATGAAGATATCGCAAATATTTCAGCTTATTACGCTAGTTTAAAATAAACTCAGTAGTTATTGTTGAACCTGGTTCATCAAAAATAATATTAAAAAACGCTCAATTGAGCGTTTTTTGTTTTAAGCATTATGCTGTTGAATAACTTGCAAAAAGTCATGTCCATAACGGGCAAGTTTTGTATCACCAATACCATTAATATTTAGCATTTGCTGTGATGTTTTTGGCTTTATACGCGCAAGCTCTGACAACGTTGCATCATTGAAAACAATGAATGGCGCAATATCCTCTGCATCTGCAATCGTTTTACGCAAACTTCTTAATTTAACAAATAAGACACGGTCATAACGTTTATCGGTTTTATCTTGTTGCCAATAACTCGCTTTTTGCAACCTTGGTGAAGCTAACATTAAGGGTTCATCCCCTTTCAACACCGAGCGCGATGCTTGTGTTAAAAATAACGCAGATTGTTGAGAAATATCTTGCTGTAAAAATCCCAAATGAATCAATTGTCTAATAATAGCAAACCAATATCCCGGAGTTTTACTTTTACCGATAGCGAAAGTGGACACTTTTTCATGCTGCAGTTGCCTAACTTTTTCAGTTAACTCCCCTCTGAGCACTTGCACAACATGTTCAATATCACCTTGTTGCTGGATACGAAACACACAAGATAAGACTTTTTGTGCCGCTTCAGTAGCGTCAAATTGAGTGGGTGGATCTAAACAAATATCACAGTTACCACATTTTTTAGTGGTAAATTCTGCAAAATAATTAAGTACAACTTGTCGACGGCAGGTTTGAGCTTCAATAAAGCCTTTTAACGCTTGAAAACGCTGTTGTTCAACGTTCACCCTTTCTTCATTATCACCATCAGCTATATACTTGGTAATGCGTTCTACATCTTTTTCATCATACAAAAATAACGCTTCTGCCGCTAAACCGTCTCGGCCAGCACGGCCAATCTCTTGATAATATGACTCGAGTGTTCTTGGAGGTTCAAAATGAATCACAAAGCGGATATTTGATTTATTGATGCCCAATCCAAAAGCTACGGTGGCAATAACCACTTGAATATTATCTTTGGCAAAACCATCTTGGACAATATTGCGCATCTCTGTTTCCATGCCAGCATGATAGGCAGAACAATTTATACCCGCACTTGCTAACATTTTAGATAATTTCTCAACTTGCCAGCGGCTACTACAGTAAACAATGCCGCAATCATCACCACGCTTTTTAATGTAGCGTAACACCTGGTGATCGCCCTTATATTTATCCGCTAAGGTAAAACGAATATTAGGCCGGTCAAAGCTATCAAGATGAATATAAGGATCAGTCAATGCGAGTTGAAGAAGAATATCTCTTCGGGTTGTAACATCGGCAGTTGCTGTTAACGCCATAACCGGTACCGATGGAAATCGTTGTTTAATTGTATGAAGTTGTGTGTATGCCGGCCGAAAATCATGTCCCCATTGTGAAATACAATGTGCTTCGTCAATAGCAAATAAACT
The DNA here is from genome assembly GCF_014077195.1 of Colwellia sp. BRX9-1. NCBI lineage: Bacteria > Pseudomonadati > Pseudomonadota > Gammaproteobacteria > Alteromonadales > Colwelliaceae > Colwellia > Colwellia sp. BRX9-1. Next base: position 114,988 of record NZ_JACGVM010000005.1, on the reverse strand, counting down.
TATCTGTATGCTTGCCAAGCGTTGCATAAAATAATAATTTTTTAAACGCTCTGGAGCTATGTATAACAACTTAAGCTCACTACGAGATAAGCGCTCAAAAATATCATTGATTGTTTTTTGATCTAAACTCGAATTAACAAAAGCCGCTGAAATACCTTGTCGAGTCAAACCATCAACTTGATCTTTCATTAAAGCTATTAAGGGTGAAACAACGATGGTTATTCCTGGTAATAATACGGCAGGCAGTTGATAACACATCGATTTACCACCACCCGTTGGCATAAGTACTAAACTGTCTCGACCTTGAAATAATTGCTGAATAATTTCTAATTGTCCGCTTCGAAAAGTTTGATAACCAAAATGATGCTTTAACGCATCTTCAAGCTGAGCTTGTGAGACTGTGGGGGGAGCTTTTAGCAACGGAGTAAACTTTATTAAACGACAATTATTGTTATTTTACCCCAGCCACAAAAAAAGTCGAGAGCACTATTTTAGTATTTATTGAATGCTTAGAAAGATAAGTGCTAAGCTACAATGAAGACATTAGACCAGTTAGAAGAATCTGCTGGTTAAATTGGAAGGATTATGACAAATAATTTAGATGAAAAACAAATGATTGAGCAACTTACTCATTTTTGGTCACACAGCCTTCCCTTTAATAAATTACTGGGCCTAACCGTTAGTAAATTTGATTGTAATACCTCTGAAGTACGTTTTTTATGGCAAGATAAGTTAATGGGCAACCCATTACAGAAAACGCTACATGGTGGTGTCACTGCATCAGCCCTTGATTTTGCTGGTGGTGTTGTCGTGGCAGCGAATATGATTGAACAACTTGAGCACAAAACACCAACAACAATTCAACAAAGTTTGAGCTGCCTAGGAACGATAGATCTGCGTACCGATTATTTACGACCAGGTCGTGGTGAGGAGTTTATCGCTACAGCTCATATTATTCGTAGTGGCAATAAAGTCGCGGTTGCTCGCATGGAATTACATAACGAAAAAGGTGACCACATTGCTTTTGGCACCGGTACTTATCTAGTTGGTTAATATTCACCCGTTAATTTTTAAAGTGCTGGCTTTGTGTTCATACGATAGCTAGATTCAGGTCTATTTAAAAACGTACAACAGATATTCATTGTAAATGAGTAGTTATTAGCTAATTAAAGTGAATAACGTTAGCAAAAGTATTATCAATATACAGCCGACAGTTTGCGGTTATCGAACAAGTAAAGCGCTGAAATTAAAATCATTGTGTTATAATTCGGCTCTTTATTTTTGCTGCTAAAGTTTACTGAAAATCATGACTGTAACTGATAACAAAGACCGTAATGGCGTAATTAACGCGATTAGTGCTTATCTGCTTTGGGGTTTAGCGCCCATCTATTTCAAATTAATTTCTTCTATCAGCCCTGATGAAATTATGGTTCATCGTATTATTTGGTCGAGCCTACTGTTATTTCTAATCGTTATCATCAGTAAAAGATTTCGGGTATTAATCGATACACTCAAACAACCTAGGTTATTGGCTAAACTTGCCTTATCCGCTACTTTTCTATTAGTAAATTGGTTTTTATTCATCTGGGCGATAAATAATGATCATCTACTAGACGCGAGTTTAGGTTATTTTATCAATCCTTTATTTAGTGTCGCACTCGGTGTTATTTTTTTAGGTGAGCGTTTGCGAAAAATGCAGAAGTTTGCCGTTGCGCTGGCATTATGTGGCGTGTTAATTCAACTGGTTGCATTAGGTTCATTACCGGTAATTTCATTAGCACTTGCTGGAACGTTTGGTATTTATGGCTTGTTACGTAAAAAAATGCACCTTGATTCTTTTGTTGGTTTATTAATTGAATCAAGCATGATGCTACCGCTCGCGATTGTTTATTGGTTGTTATTTGTTAATACTAATACCGCTAACATGTTTGAAAACAGCTCAAATTTAAACCTGCTATTGATCGCTGCAGGCGTAGTTACTACAGCGCCACTGTTATGTTTTACTGCTGCGGCAAAGAGATTAACATTATCAACGCTAGGTTTTTTTCAATACATTGGACCCAGTATTATGTTTTTTTTAGCAACCTTCTATTATCAAGAAACATTGCAACCTGCTAAATTAGTCACCTTTGCTGCGATTTGGTTAGCTTTAGTTATTTATAGCCTTGACTCACTAAAAGCCAGAAATGAAAAACGTAAATTAGCATTGAATGAAGGATTAAGCCGTTAATTGTATTACCGGGATTATATCTAAGGTTGGTTAAGTACTGGCCTTAAGCTTTTTTGCCAGAGTAAGCTGAACACTAGAAACTTGTGCTAGTTTACTTTCAAGCTTTATTGGCAGGGTGATCTGAAAACTAGACCCTAGTGCTAGTTTACTTTCAATCTTGATCTTATCTTGTAGTTTTTAACTGTTAGCAATGCTGTAGAGACTATTTAAAAAGACGATGTCATTTAGTTAAGTTAAGTATTGGCTTTAAGCTTTATTGGCAGGGTGATCTGCAAACTAGACCCTAGGGCTAGTTTACTTTTAATTTTGATATTGCCTTGTAGTTTTTGACATATAATATTATAAACAATATTCATTCCTAAGCCAGTACCGCCAGAATTTCTTTTGGTGGTGAAGAAAGGTTCAAAAATATTATCTAGCACATGTTGAGTCATGCCATGGCCATCATCTTTAAAGACGATAACAACATGACCGTCTTGGGTTTTCGTTAAGTTGATAGCAATATTGCCCTGTGCTTTATTTTCAAAAGCGTGCTTTAACGCATTCGTGACTAAATTTGTTAGCACCTGCGCTAACGCTCCTGGAATGGTGGTTATTTTCAATTCACTTTCACCGCTATATTGATAACTCACCCTAAAGCGCTTCATTTCTGCCGATAACGTAGACATGACCTCTTCAATATAACTGACTAAATCAATTTCTCGCTCTTCTCCCACCATTTGATCGGCTGCGACTTGCTTGAAGTTATTCAACAACTCAATAACACGCTCTAAAGCGTTAGTATTCAAGTTAGAAGCCTTCTCCATACCACTAAAGTAATGTTGCATTGCCGTGCGGGTTAAGTTGCCTGTTTCAAAGTTTTTACGAATCTTTAGGGTACTTTCTAACGCTGAACTTGTTGATGTTACCGCAATACCAAGTGGGGTATTAATTTCATGGGCAACTCCTGCAGTTAAGGTGCCTAACGACGCCATTTTTTCAGATTGAATTAATTGCTTTTGCATCTTTTGTAAATTTTCGAGCGTACGAGTTAATGTTCGTGTTGTCTGCCTATTTTTAACAAAAAGTACGACCACCAATCCTGAAATCACTACTAACAGGGTAAGAAAGGACGCCATTACAATCAAATAAAGTCGCTGTTTATCAATGCGTTCTTCGCGATTATCTAACTCTTGATTTTTTTTATTTAATTGCATGCCTTGAAAACTTATTTGTTGCTGTTGCCGTTGCAAAATATCTTTATTAGTCAATATTTTTTCAGCCATAGCCCTATTTTCTTGTTCTTTATTGACAACCGAGCTTTGCTGGTTCTCTAAGTTTGTTTTTGCTACTTTTAACTGGGTTGTTACTTGCTGTAATTGCAGCTCTTTGGTTTTTATCGAGCGTTGCTGTTGTTCAGTATCTATTTTTAGGATATTTAGCTCTTGCTGACGCTTACCCGCCATTTTTTCTTGCTGTGTTAAATTCTTATTTAAGGTATTAAGCTTTTCTTTTGCTGAGGATATTTGATTTTCTTGATCGGTTAACTTTTGGTTCAACCTTGCTTCACGCGCCCTAATGACTTGTAATGCCAACTCTGTTTCTCTATACAAGGTAGCCACCTGAAGTTCAGTCCCACCTGACAATAATATTTCAGCAGACATCACCAAACCCTCAAAGACAATATTTGATTTATTCACTTCAAAATCTATCGCAGAATTTTCAACATCGTTAACTAGGTTGATCATCACATTATGCTTATCAATACTGTTATCAGTAATCAAAAGTGTGCTGCTACTGCGGAGAATGGCAGCAATATCGGCTATTTCAGTATTGCTATTGGCAGCAGTAAAAAACAAGTCAGTTTGTTTACCCGCTTCGATATTTTTTATGACAATAACTTTGATTGGCTTGTTTCTAATGACACGCTTAGCCAAGGTTTTATTAAGCAAGGCAGCAAAGATATCATCACCATAAACACCAACAACAAATTGCTGTTTGTTATTTTCATTTTGCCAGCTAACATGTTTAATAAAATTGTAAATATAAGCGGCTTTAACTTGCTCACTATCAATTTGCTGTGCAAAAATTGAGTTTGAGGTGCTAATAAAAAAACAAAACAACATCAGCAAATGTTTGCTCATGAGCATTATTTTTTTCTTCATTTAGTGCACCCTGTTGTTAAAATAGTTTAACCACTTTACTTTTTTTTATAAAAAAAAGCACCTTTAAGTTAATTCAAGCTCGGCATAACTTTAACATCTACATTTTAACTAAAGCGTTAATCATCGACGCCAAAAAGACTCAATTGATTGCGGCCATTTTCTTTAGCATTATAAAGCGCACTTTCCGCTTGATTCAGTTGTTTAGCAAACGTCTCTGTACTATTACAAACCAAGCCTATACTGATGTTAAAGGCAATATGGTGCTCTTCAAAAGTTAGCTGAGAAACAGAAATATCTCGACGAAGATCGTCTAATTTAGTGTAAAGTTGATCCTCATCAGTACCGTACATTAAGACGGCAAACTCTTCACCACCTAAGCGGGCCAACAAACCTGATCCTAGATGTTTACGCATATATAATGCCAGTACTTTTAAGACATGATCGCCGGCATCATTTCCGTAGTTATCATTGATTTTTTTGAAAAAATCAATGTCGAGCATAGCAACACAATAAGGCATGTCTCTTTTAATATATTGCGGTACCAGTTGTTCTGCTTTAGAGAAAAAAGCCCGTCTGTTAGGTAAGTCGGTTAAATAGTCTACGTTTGCTGCTTTTTGGATTTGTTCAATATTGTTTAAATTCTCAATATTTTGGGTAATTCGACAATAAAACTCTTCTGGGCAAAAAGGTTTACGTAAAAAGTCATCAGCACCATTTTTAATAAAGCGTGCCGAATGCATACCGTTGTCTGCTCCAGATATACCAATAATAGCGAGTTGATCACGACTATAGATTTTACGGATTTCATTAGTTAATTCGATACCGTCCATGATGGGCATTTCCAGATCGGTGATCACCAATTTAATGTCTTTGTGCTGCTTTAAGCGTTCTAGCGCTTGCACACCGTCATTGGCTAAATAAACATTAAAGTTGCGGCGTTTTAATAGCTGAGAAACATAATTTCGTGCCGCTAAAGAATCATCAACAACAAGAATACCTGTACTGCTGTTGGTTATTTGCCAATGTAAAATACGTTTTAAATAAAGGAAAGCTTGGCTATTCTCTTTAGGGATATAGTCAACAACGGGCTGAGCAAGTATTTGCTGTCGAGTCGTTTCATCCATTTTGCCTGTCATAACGACACTTGGAATACCATGAGAGAGCACACAAGCTATTGCTTCGCCATTGGGAGCATCTGGTAAGGCATAATCTATAGTGGCAGCAAAAAAGTCATTTTTGCCCTGTAAAATTTCTTCTACTTCAGCAAGTGTGGTAGCAATAGTTACCTGATAATTTAATGCCTCGCCAATTTGCTTAATAACACGAGCAATAGGCTTACTGTCTTCTACTACGAGTAACTGCATTGACATATAATTTCATACCTTATTTTTATAATGGCATCACATGAAAGAACCAATGATTTTTATGTGATATTAAACGTTGGCTTGTAAATTAGCATAGGCGACCACCAGCCATTTACTACCTACACCAGCAAAATTAACTTGAATACGGCTTTGAGCTCCAGAACCTTCATAATTTAAGACAACGCCTTCGCCAAATTTAGCATGAACGACTGACTGTCCTAAACTAAAACCGCTGTTCTCAAACGTTTCCAGTGTAAAAGTCGAAGAAAACTTACCTTTAGTTGATGGACGAGTCACTTGGTTTTGTAATCTTATTTCTTCGGTACACTCAGGAGGTAATTCACGTAAAAAGCGACTGGCTTTATGGAATTTTTCTTGTCCATAAAGTCGACGGCTTTCTGCATGACACAAGTATAGCTTATTCATAGCACGTGTCATGCCGACGTAACATAAACGTCTTTCCTCTTCTAAACGTCCTATTTCTTCTACTGATTTTTGTGAGGGAAACATTCCCTCCTCTAAGCCGGCAATAAACACTAATGGAAACTCTAAACCTTTCGCAGAGTGCATAGTCATTAACTGCACAGCGGGTTCATAATCATCGGCTTGTGACTCGCCTGCTTCAAGGGCGGCATGGGTTAAAAATGAGGTGAGTTTTGTTTGTTCTTCTATTAACTCTGGGTCCGCTTCGAAGGTCTGACAAGCGGTAACAAGCTCATTTAAGTTTTCTATTCTTGCCTCGGCACGTTCACCTTTTTCAGCTTGATACATGGCTTTTAAACCACTGTGTTGAATAACATAGTTGGCCTGTTGGTCGAGGTCAAGGTGGCTAGAGTCATCTTCGAGGGTGTCGATAATATTAATAAAATTTTGAATGACTTTCGCACTTCGTCCTTTCAATTCATCATTTTTTAGCATGAATTGACACGCTTGCCATAATGTCATTTCTAAACTGCGCGCAGCGTCACGTATTAACGATAGGCTAGTATTACCAACGCCACGTGTTGGGGTATTAATAATACGTTCAAAAGCCGCATCATCATCGCGATTATTTAATAAGCGTAAGTAAGCAAGTGCATCCTTAATTTCTAAACGTTCAAAGAAGCGTTGACCACCATAAATACGATAAGGTAAGCGACTCTGCAAGAGCGCTTCTTCGAGTAAACGAGATTGCGCATTACTGCGATATAAAATAGCGACATCATCTAAGCTGCCTTCTTTACGCCAATCCGTAATTCGACCCGCAATAAAGCGAGCTTCATCTATTTCGTTGAATGCCGTATAAATAGATATTTTTTCGCCCGCTTCATCTTCGGTCCATAACTTTTTACCTAAGCGATTATTATTATTGGCGATAAGTTTATTAGCCGCATTAAGAATATTGGCTGTGGAGCGATAATTCTGTTCTAAACGGATAGTTTTCGTGTCGTCAAATTCATTGAGAAAACGCTGAATATTTTCAATTTTTGCGCCACGCCAGCCATAAATTGATTGGTCGTCATCACCAACAATCATCACCTTACTCGATGCATTACCCAGAATATTTAACCAGGCGTATTGAATGGCATTAGTATCTTGAAATTCGTCGACTAAAATATGCTTAAAACGTTGCTGATAATGGGCAAGCAAAACGGGGTTATTCAACCAAAGTTCATGAGCACGCAATAATAACTCGGCAAAATCGACTAAACCGGCTCGATCACAAGCTTCTTGATATCCTTGATAAACTTTAACAAATGTTTGCTCAGTGGGATCATCGTAAACCTCTATGTGCTGTGGACGAATGCCTTCATCTTTTTTTCCATTGATATACCACTGCATCTGCTTGGGTGGCCAACGTTTTTCGTCAATACCTAACGAACGTACGATGCGCTTCACTAAGCGCAGTTGATCATCTGAATCAAGTACTTGAAAATTTTGTGGTAATTTAGCTTCTTGAAAATGCATACGAAGTAAGCGATGGGCTAAACCATGGAAAGTACCGACCCACATACCATGAACGTTACCCTCAACTGTTTTTTCAACACGCACTCGCATTTCTGCTGCTGCTTTATTGGTAAAAGTAACGGCTAAAATACTATGAGAAGAGGCGTTTTCAACTTGCATTAACCAGGCAATACGTTGCACTAACACCCGAGTTTTACCACTTCCTGCGCCAGCTAATACCAACATATTTTGTAGTGGAGCGGCGACAACATCTCGTTGTTTTTCATTGAGTGACTCAAGTAGTTCAGAAACGTCCATAACGGAAAAATAACCTTAGAAAAGTAGAAAGTAAGTATAGATAAAATTATAACAAGTGACACAATTCGCTAATATCTGCTAGCTCAATATTAGGTAAAACAGTTAGTGGTTTGCCAACATCATAGCAGGAAATCCATGCGGTTTGGCAGCCAGCATCGATAGCACCTAAAATATCAGAGCGACCACAATCACCAACATGTAATAGTTGTGACGGTTTTATTATTAATTTTTCGCAAGCTTCAACAAACATATCTGCTGCGGGCTTTTGCCGTAGTCGTTGATTTTTATTTAAAGCTGTTGTTGATAAATCCCCGGCATGAAATCGATAGCTAAAGTAAGCTGAAATACCTATTTTATCAGTATCAACATTGCCGTTACTGATGGCCACCAAGGGATATTTTTTTTGTAAGCTTTGCAATAATTGATGCACAGCTTCTGGCACCACAAAATCACTGCGTTGTTGAACAAAATAATCTAACGCTTTTTGTGCTTGGTCACTCGCAATGTCATCAGCTAAACCCAATGCTTTCATGCCTAGGGTGTAAGTGGCTAAACGTATATCACCCACATGGTGTATTAATTGTGGATTCGCGGCTATGGCTTGCTCGCGAAAAGGTGACCAAAACCGGTAATCAAAAAGAGTATTTTTTGTCGCATGAGTGGCGATGATCTGTAATGAGAAAAGTGCTGAAAAATAAGCAACCATTTTGGCATCTGTTGCCATCATTACCGGATAATTACTATACAGGGTATCATCAAGGTCAAAACTAATGGCTTGAAAGGGAGCTAAGCGACGATAAAATTTCATTGTCTGTGTTATTTATACAGTTGTTGAAAAAGTAATTTTGCCACCAGCTTTCTAAATTGACTAAGCAATAAAGTATCCATGCGTGGATCAAAGTGGTCGGCGTCGGCACTGCTTATCGCCATAAAACCAATGTCATCATTAATATGATTTAGCTTAATTAAGACCACAGAGCCTTCTTGATGTTGCGAAAAAATAAGTTCTTGCTCGCTTTTTTGTAAGCGCCCAAAATAATAATCATCTTTGGATAAACGATTATTCATCACCCCTGCACAATCGTTTTTAACGATGCTAGCATGGTCAACCTCAGTATGCTCTTTTAACCAGACTTTCAAACCCGATAATGACAATAATTCTGTGGTTGCTTGATACAAACAATCAAGCAACTCAGGTGCGGAGCTGCAATCTAACAAGCGTAAATACAAGTCGCTATACAAAGCAAAAAGCTGTTCATTATGGTTAGCTATCGCCATAAGTTGAGTGATTTCTTCTTCTAGACCATGAATTTTTTGACGTTGCTGGCTTTGTTGTCTTTGCACTAACGAGACGGTGCCACGATTAACATCGGATAAACGTAGACTAGTGATCAGCTCAGGATTACGATTAAAAAACTCTGGGTTATCATGTAAGTAATCAACAATGAGATCATCCGTTAAACTTACTTCATCTAATTGCATTGGGGTTGAGTCGTTCAAATTAATTCTCTATATCTTAAATAGTTAAATAAGCTAACTTTATGCTGATTATAAATTTAATTGCCCGTCAAATACATGTACGGCTGGGCCGGTCATTTTGACTGAATTACCCGGTCCTTTCCAATAAACCTTTAAGTTACCGCCCGGTAATTCCACCGTAACATCTCGACCTAATTTATTTTGTATTTGGCCAATAACTACTGCTGCACAAGCACCACTACCACAGGCTAACGTTTCAGCTGAACCACGTTCATAAACACGAAGTTTAATATAGTCAGGGGCAACAATTTCCATAAAGCCAACATTCACTTGCTGGGGAAAGCGTTCGTGATGTGACAAGGCTTTACCTAACGTCTCAACAGGAGCCTCATCAACCGAGTCAACTGTCAACACACAATGCGGATTACCTAAAGAGACCACTCCACACAATACGGTGTCTTCATCACTGCGAAGAATGTAAGTACCTTCTACTTTCTGGGCAGTAAATGGAATCTGGCTTGGTTCAAATTTAGGTGTTGGCATATTCACTGAAACGTTACCATCGCGCTCAACAAATAAGGTCATCTTGCCTGACTGTGTCGACACCTTAATTTTATTTTTATTCGTTAAGCCTTTTAAACGCACAAATTTAGCAAAACAACGAGCACCATTGCCACACTGCCCAACTTCACTACCGTCGGCATTAAAGATGCGATAATGAAAATCTAAATCGGGATCGTACGGTGGCTCAACCACTAACACTTGATCAAAACCGACACCGAAATTACGATCGGATAACTGCTTTATTTGCTCATTAGACAAATAAACATTCTGGGTAACATTGTCTAGTACTAGGAAGTCGTTACCTAAACCGTGCATTTTTGAAAAATTAACTAACATTTACTTCCCATATTCAATTTGATACTTATTTTGGTAACAAAGACTCGCCTTGCCATAATTGCTCAAGTGTTTCCCGAGCACGGATCAAATGATTTTCTTCACCATCGACCATAATTTCAGCCGCTTTTGGGCGACTATTATAATTTGAACTCATCGAAAAACCATAGGCACCCGATGAACGGATCGCTAAGAGATCACCGGCCACGATACTTAGTTCTCGAGCTTTACCCAGAAAATCACCCGTTTCACAAATAGGACCAACAATGTCATAAGTTTTTTTACTGGTGAGTTCATTTTTTTCAACTTCGATAATCGCTTGCCATGCTTGATAAAGCGACGGACGAATTAAATCATTCATCGCGGCATCAACAATCGCAAAATGTCTATCTTGATTCGTTTTTAGTAATTCAACTTCGGTCACTAAAATTCCAGCATTAGCCATAATGGCACGACCGGGCTCATAAATCAGCGTAATATCACGATCAGCTAACTTATCCGCAATCGCTTTCGCGTATTCGTTAGGATGAGGTGGCGTTTCGTCGTTATAACATACGCCTAAACCACCGCCAACATCGATATGCGATAAGGCAATATTTACCTCTGCGAGGCGGTCAACGAGTGCGAGTACTCGGTCAAGTGCGTCTAAAAAGGGTTGTACTTCAGTTAACTGCGAACCAATATGGCAATCAATGCCCTTTACCGCAATATTCGATAAACTATTGGCGTGTTGGTAAAGCTCAAAGGCATCATCAATGCTAATACCAAATTTATTTTCTTTTAAGCCTGTCGATATATAAGGATGCGTACCAGCATCTACATCAGGGTTTACTCTTAAAGAGACCGGTGCAGTCATTTTCATGCGCTCGGCTACCTGCTGAATACGCGTTAGCTCTGCTGCTGATTCAACATTGAAGCAGTAAATACCCTTTTCTAAGGCAAAAGCAATTTCATCTGACTTTTTGCCAACGCCCGAAAACACCACTTTGCGGGCATCACCGCCGGCTTGTAATACACGAGCAAGTTCGCCTTTTGAAACGATATCAAAACCACTACCTAAACGTGCCATCACATTGAGTACGGCAATGTTACTGTTGGCTTTCACCGCATAACACACTAAATGTGGTTTATCACCGGCCGCTTGGTCAAACGCATGCCAGTGGCGCTCAATAGTCGCTCGTGAATATATATATAACGGCGTACCATGTTGCTTAACAAGTTGAGTAACGGCACAATCTTCAGCATACAGAGAAGTGTTTTTGTAATTGAAAAAATCCACGATTAATTTTCCTGCGATTTTGGTGCTGGTGAGTTTTGTTTTGGCTGTGTATTAGCGTGTTCAGTTTGCTGCTGTACTTTTACTTGCACAGATTTTTGCGTTAGTGGACCTTTAATTCCACATCCACTTAAAAGCACTGATATAATAAAAAACGCTAAAATAATTGAATTTTGTTTACGCATACTTGATTTATTCGATTTTTTTCTCATGATAGACGTTTTATAATCTCATGACCAACAAATAGCTAGCAAAGATGAATAAATTTCATTGCGCTAGAAAAGGAAGCATTAATGAACGACAGCCAATACAATTTACTTGCCGATGAAATTATTCTTCAAATAGAAGAAGCCATTGAAGATTGTGGTACCGACATTGATTATGAGGGTGTGGGTGGCATGTTAACACTGACCTTTAAAAGTGGCAGCAAAGTCATCATTAATAAACAAGCACCCTTGCAGGAAATATGGGTAGCAACTAAATTTAATGGTCATCATTTTCAGTGTGAAGATGGCCAATGGACAGACAAACGTGGTGGTGGCGAACTTTGGCAATTCTTATCAAAAGCGATCAGTATTCAGGCCGACACCGAAATAACTATTAGCGCAGGATAATTTAATGAGCACAACAACCGTACGCATTGCCACACGTAAAAGTGCACTCGCTTTATGGCAAGCCGAATATGTAAAAGCACAATTAGAGCATTTCCACGCTGGCATTATTGTTGAACTTGTTCCCATGACCACCAAAGGCGATATTATTTTAGATACACCTTTAGCTAAAGTCGGTGGTAAAGGTTTATTTGTTAAAGAACTCGAAGTTGCCATGTTAGAAGACCGTGCTGACATCGCGGTTCATTCAATGAAAGATGTTCCCGTAGAATTTCCTGAAGGGCTAGGCTTAGAAGTAATTTGTCCTCGTGAAGACCCTCGTGATGCCTTCGTCTCCAACACCATTAACAGTTTAGCCGAACTGCCACAGGGTGCTGTTGTTGGTACCTCAAGTTTACGTCGTCAATGCCAAATTAAAGCCATGCGCCCAGATTTAGACATTCGTGATTTGCGCGGTAACGTAAATACCCGTTTAAAAAAATTAGATAATGGCGAATATGATGCCATTATACTTGCCGCAGCCGGATTAATACGTTTGGCGATGCCTGAGCGAATTCAAGAGTTTATTGAACCCGAGGTCATGTTGCCAGCAAACGGACAAGGTGCTGTCGGAATTGAATGTAGAACGAACGATGAAACCCTTAAAGCTTTACTTGCGCCATTAGGTTGTGAAACTACCCGTATTCGGGTGTTAGCAGAACGAGCGATGAACCGCGCTTTAGAAGGTGGTTGCCAGGTCCCTATTGGGAGCTACGCTGTTATTCAAAACAATGGCCAAGTTTTTTTACGTGGTTTAGTGGGCGCAACTGACGGTAGTGAAATACTGACCAGTGAAATAACTGGTGATAGTAAAAATGCTGAACAACTAGGTAATACACTGGCTGAGCAACTCCTTGAAAAAGGCGCTGATAGAATATTGCGTCAGGTTTATGCACAACAGTAACACACACGTTTTAATCACACGTCCTGAAAAAGTAGGACGTGCTTTAGCGCAACAGTTAAAAAGTATCGGCATTGACAGTCACTGCCAACCGTTCTTTGACTATCAATCACTTGCTTGTAAAATCACCACTAAAAAGCTCATCAAACAATATCCGCAAGCCATTGTTATTTTTGTTAGTGTCGCTGCGGTTGAGTTTGCTCATTGTGCTGTTGATTTTTCTCAATGGCAACAAAAACGCATTATTGCTATCGGTAGCGCAACACTAAACGCTTTAAAAGCAAAAGGGCTTAGTGCTGTTTCCCCTGAACTTCATACCAGTGAAGGTTTATTAACACTTAATATACTTGATGAAAAAACAATCAGTGGCGAAACCATTATTATTGTTCGTGGTGACGGTGGTCGAGAGCATATTGCCCAGCAACTCACCTTGCGAGGCGCCAAAGTTCACTATTTAGAAAGCTATAAAAAAGTCTGGCTTCCCGTCACGCAAAAACAGGTTCAACAATGGCGAAATCAGCGAATAAATTGTATTGTCATAACCAGTAACGCTTTGCTAGAAAGCATAGTACACTTAATAAAGCATTCAGAGAGTTATTGGCAAACTACTTGTTTATGGATTGTCGCTAGTGAGCGCATTGCCGAACAAGCGAAACAACTAGGATTACTCAATATCATTAATGCTAACGGTGCTAATGATCAAGCCATGCTTAGTGCAATCACTTCATATGGAAAAAATAATGACTGATAAAAAGCTAAACGAGTCAAATACTTCAGAAACAAAAGCGACTGACGAAAAGTCAGAGCAAGGTTTTTCAACTTCTATTTCACTAGCGTCAGCGACAACAGCATCCTCGAGTGAAGAACAGAAGTCCCCCGAAAAAAATAAAGCCTCCGCTGTGGTTAATGAGAAAAAACCAGCCATTAAAACCTCGGAAAAAAAAGCTAAATCACCGGTGGCGAATGATACAAAAATGAATAAACAAAAATTATCTAAGACTGCCGTAGTTTCCTTAATCATAGCTTTAGCAGCAAGTGTTGGTGTCGGCGGTTTATATTACTGGGATATACAACAACAAGCCCAGAGCAAAGCAGAGTTTTTACAACAAACTCAGCAAATTTTAGCCACTAGTGAGCAAAAAACCCAACAAAGTTTGGCCAGTAGTGAGCAAAAAGTTAAGCAGTTATTTGCTCAGCAACAAACCATGTTTTCACAGCGCTTAAACCGTGAGATTGCAACAATAACAACAGACAGCCAAGTTAAAATCGCTCAACTTGAAAAGACTGTTGAACGATTATCACAAAATCAACCCAGTGATTGGTTATTACACGAAGCAGAGTACCTTATTCGTATTGCCACTCGCACGATGTGGCTAGAGCAAGATACAAGAGCTGCAATTGGCTTGTTACAAGATGCGGATATGCGTCTCAAAGAACTTAAAGATCCGCAGTTTTTACCTATTCGTCAATTAATTCGTCAAGACATCGCACAGTTAACATTAATACCTGTTGTAGACAACGAAGAAACCGTTATGACCTTAATGGCGATGAGTCATCAACTGGCAAACTTACCCTTGGCTATGGTTAAAATTCCAGATAATGACAACAAGAGCAGTGATTTCACATTATCTGAAAGCACCAATGATTGGCGAGAAAACCTCGCTAAAACATGGCAAAAAATTCTTGCAGATTTTATTACTGTCCGCAGAAGTAGTGGTAATGTAAAACCATTAATGTCGCCACAACATCAACAAAACCTTATTGAGAACCTTAGCTTAAAGTTACAATTAGCTCAGTGGGCAGTGACAGAGAAAAAACAGAAAATTTATAATCAAACCTTAAATGACATTCAACTATGGTTAACAGAATATTTTGATATGCAAAAAGTTGAAAATCAAAGCTTTTATCAAGCTATTCAAAAACTAAAAGGTAAGATAATCACTTATGATTACCCCAGTACGCTTTTATCGCTAAAAGCGATGAGTAAAGTGCTAGCAGAAACGCCTTTAAAACCAACACTTGAACAATTAACGCCTCAAGTAATGCCTGATAAATTACCCGAGGGCAAAGAAAAAGCCCTAAATGGCTCATCTCAAACACCACCTGAAGAAGTTGCACCACAAGAGTCAAAAGTGCAGCCTAACAGCACGAATGAGGCCTTATAATGAAAAAATTAATACTGTGGATATTAATATTTTTTGCTGCGGTTGCTATTAGCCCACTACTAATAAATGAAAAAGGTTATATCTTAATTGCGATGGGCGATTTAACCATAGAATCAACCGTAGTAATGGCATGTATTATGTTAACGCTATTATTTATCGCCTTAGGGTTATCGATGACACTTGTGCGTGGCAGTCTACGTTTGGGTTTTGGCGGCTGGAACAAAATTGCTTTTGCTAATCGCCGTCGAGGTTTAAGGGACTTTAATCGCGGCATTGCTGCTTTTATTCTTGAAGACAACCAACAAGCAGAGCATTTGTTTGCTAAAGCGGCTGAACCCTCAAGATTTACTCATACGTCTTATCTATTGGCTGCTGCAGCATCGTCGAAACAATCGCTGCGATCAAACACTAATCACTACTTAGCTTTATTAGCACAAGAAGACAATGGCGTTAAAGGCTCTGGTTTAGAATCAGTACTCGTGACGATTAAGTTATTAATCTCTCAGGAAGACTTTGCACAGGCACGGGGTATTATTGATAAACATCACAAACAAATTGGTCATGATGCAAGGTTATTAAGCTTAGAGATCATCTTAAGCTTGCAAGAAAAACGTTTTGATTATGTGATAGAGCAACTTGTTTCAGCCCGTAAACAAAAAACTATTACGAATGAAAAAATAGCATTATGGGAAGCAAGCGCTTTCTATGGTGCTTTTAATGAAACAATACGCAAAGAAAATAACGATTCATTGGCACAGCGGTGGCACAAACTTACTCGAAAATTAAAACATAATGAAGTTATTCTCTGGGCTTATTGTCAAGTATTAGCCGAGCATAAGATCACTGAACCACTCAATAAAATATTATTACCCGTGATTAAAAAAGGCGCAGACGATACTTTTTTAAAGAATATTCGCCAGCTACCTATTTCGGCGACTGATGAATTAATCAGTGCCGTTCAAAAACAGTTACATAATGATCCTCACAGCGGAAAATGGTTAAGTTGTTTAGCTAATTTAGCCGCAAAATCTCAACAACTGCCGATGGCAGAAAAAGCCTTTAATAGCCTAATTAATTTAGCAGGTACACAATATGATGTTATTGATCTGCTGAATTTTTCTCAAGTATTAGAGCAGCAAGGCGAATATAAAAAAGCCAATCAAGTATTAAATAAAGCTTTAGGTCAAATTGGCAGCTTTAACAATAATACCTTAGTTATAAATAACGGAAACGAACAAAAATGAATTTAACAGTCGACTTTAGAAAACCTGAAATTGCCGGTGCTTTTGATTGGCAATTATGCCAAGAAATCAATGTAAAAAACGAGCAAGGCGATATTATTGCTAAAGCTGAAATTGAGCTAATCACCCTCAATAAACACCGTGATGCTGTTGGCTCTTATACTTTATTAGCCAACGAAGATACTGACTGGGAAATTCCACTTAACCTTTATTTTAAAGGCCAAAACCTTGAACAAGGCTTATGTGAACAATTAAGCATTACTGCTGAGACCAAAAAAGCTAAAACACATATTTTACTTGAAGCGATCAGTGTTCTGCCACAATATCGTAAACAAGCGATTGGGCAATACCTGCTTAAAGAAATTGTTAAACATCATCAAAAGGCTCAATCTATTACGGTCTTAAGTATGCCAATGCATCTCTTTGTTGATGCCGATGAATGTGAGGATGAAGGTATTAAAGCTTATTATCAAGCGGCTGATTTGCAAACTGAAAAAGTGGCGATAGATGATCTCACTCACTTTTTTACTAAAAGTGGCTTCGTTGAGTTTACTGTTGACGAAAGTTTACTGGCTGAGCCTTTACCCTATCAAATATTTGTTGCTAGCCCACAAAGTATATTAAAAGACTCAATCTAAAAATATTTTCAGCTTAAGCACATTATATCAAAAGCAAATAAAAGAGGCCTATTATGTTTAGCATTCACGGAGAATGGAAAATTGAAGTTCGTGGCAATGTTGTTGTGCAATGGTTTTCTGGCACTTGGAACGAAGAAGCTATTATTGCTTATGTTAAAGAGTTTCGTGCTAAAGCGAGCCCGCTTAAAGGTAGTCCTTGGGCTATTGTTTCTTCTTTTGAGGATTGGGAGTTCGGTGTTCCTGCAATTGATAAACATATTGAAGAACATTGCCAGTGGTTCAAGGACAATGGTTGCAGCAAAGATTGTCATATTTACACAAAGAGCGCAGCCAAAGAAATGCAATTAGAAAGGCTAATACCCCATACTGATGCGTCTTATGAACGGCAAGTGTTTACCAATGCTAAAGATGCATCAACTTGGTTAGCGAGTCATGGCTTTTTAATTGATGGTTTAAGTATCAATAGAATCGCGAATAAATAGCCACTTAATCTAGTCAGTCATTATAAAAAATAAAATAGTCATCGGCACCTACGCCATGATGACTATCTTCACAAAGCCCTATTTAATAAATACTAACGTACTAAGCATTCATTAAATAAGGTTCTCTACCTTGATGTTTGTTGCTACGTTTGAATGAACCTTTACCTTTTTTAGCCTGCACCACCTGCAGTTTATAAACTTTCGATGTGACAAGAGCCGCGAAAAAATTATCTTTGATTTTCCCTCGCCCTAAGTCTGTTGCTAAAGTATTTTGCAATACTTGACCCTGTTTATTTTTACTCATTAATTTTACTCTTCAATAATAAAAGCCATCGGTATGATGGCTTTATCGGTTATTCATTTAAAAACTTTATCTAATATTAAATATAGGCAAAAGCATCAGCAAACATATGTTCAACTAAGGCTCCTTGCGCTAAAAAGTCGGTGCGAACTGCGCCTACCATATCAAAACGTCCAGCCAAATAAATATCATAATCGGCTAAATTTTTAATATCTTTCATCACAACGTGGTGAACCATGCCAACTTGACCTTGCCAATTGTCATCAGGGTTCTCTACCACCGGGTGAAAAGTACCATTTTCTAGACCTGCAATAATTTTAGCTGTTTTTTCTAGTTCATAACAAGCACTTTGATCACGCAAACCCCAATAAACAGTAATCTTTCGCGATGACCTTTGTGACGCTAACAATTCATACATAGATTTTATATAAGAAAACCCTGTACCACCCGCCAAAAGTAAAAGCGGACGTTCGCTTTCACTGCGCAGCTGCGCATTGCCTAGTGGCATTTCTACAGTAACGGTATTATTGGCTTTAATATGTTCAATAACTTGCATTGGGTAACTGTCAGCACCTGAAGCACCAATTTGTAGTTCAATTAATTCAGCATTGGGTGCACTGGCAATAGAGAAAGGACGTTTATCATCCTCACTCATCACAAAATTTAAGTATTGGCCGGCTTGAAAATCAATTTGCTCACTTGGCTTTAATAGCACTTTATAAACAAACTCTGTCAGAGATGTTAATGATTCTACCTGACACTTAATTTTATTCATTTATTTAAACCTTTCATTATTCAGATCCTAAAACATGTTCAGGATAACAGTTACTAATTCTTTTTATCAGTTGTTGGAAATATATTAAGTTCATCCCAAATATTATCAACATCTGTTTTAACTTCTTCGGTCATCACGATAGGTTCACCCCATTCGCGATTTGTTTCACCTGGCCATTTATTTGTTGCATCCATACCCATCTTTGAACCTAAACCAGACACAGGAGATGCAAAGTCTAAATAATCAATCGGTGTGTTTTCAATTAATACCGTATCTCGACTTGGATCCATCCGCGTGGTCATTGCCCAAATTACATCTTTCCAATCACGAGCATTAATATCATCGTCACAAACAATAACAAACTTAGTATACATAAATTGACGTAGGAAAGACCAAACACCCATCATTACGCGTTTTGCATGTCCAGCATATTGCTTTTTAATAGTAACAATCGCCAAACGATATGAACAACCTTCGGGTGGTAAATAGAAATCCTGAATTTCAGGAAATTGTTTCTGTAAAATAGGCACAAACACTTCATTTAATGCCACACCTAAAATGGCGGGTTCATCCGGTGGACGGCCAGTATAAGTACTGTGATAAATAGGGTCTTTACGATGAGTAATATGGGTTACCGTCATCACAGGGAAGTTATCAACTTCATTATAGTAACCGGTATGATCGCCGTATGGTCCTTCTGGAGCAACTTCAGCTGGGTCTAGATAACCTTCTAAAATAATCTCAGCCGTCGCCGGTACTTCTAAATCGTTACTAATACATTTTGCCACTTCTGTTTTAGCACCACGTAGTAAGCCAGCAAAAGCGTACTCTGATAAAGTATCAGGAACAGGCGTTACCGCGCCTAAAATAGTGGCAGGATCTGCACCTAAAGCAACAGAAATAGGGTATTTTTCACCTGGATTGGTTTGCTTAAATTCTTGAAAATCTAATGCACCACCACGATGTGATAACCAACGCATAATAATTTTATTTTTACTGATTAATTGCTGTCGATAAATACCTAAATTTTGACGTTCTTTATGAGGACCTCGTGTAACCGTTAACCCCCAAGTAATTAAAGGAGCAACATCACCTGGCCAACATTTTTGAATAGGTAGTTTATTTAAATCTACATCGGCACCCTCAATAATAACTTGCTGACACAACGGCTTTTTAATCATTTTTACCGGCATATTTAATACTTGCTTATAAACCGGGATTTTACTTATCGCGTCACGAAAACCTTTAGGAGGTTCAGGCTCTTTTAACATGGCAAGTAATTTACCAACATCACGTAAAGCACGCACATCAGGTTGTCCCATAGCCAAGGCAACACGATCAGGCGTACCAAACAAATTAGTTAGTACTGGCATGCCATGTGGTACACCATTTTTGTCGACGGGGTTTTCAAATAATAACGCTGGCCCCTCAGCACGTAGCGTACGGTCACTGATTTCGGTCATCGTTAAATCTGTAGAAATAGGCTGGGAAATACGCTTGAGCTGGCCTATTTTTTCCAACTGTTTTATAAAGTCTCTTAAGTCACTATATTTCATAAATTTAAATCACTCATCCGCTTAATAGTTTGACAGTGTTTTAAGCAAAAACGCCAGCTGTTATTGCTAACACTGGCGTTTATGTACAGGATGTACGGTATGTCGCAATCACACGGATGTGAATAAGCGACCAATAAACTATTTACGTTTCATAGAATCAAAAAATTCGTTATTCGTTTTAGTCATTGCTAGTTTGTCGATGAGGAATTCAATTGCACCAACTTCGTCCATTTCATGAACAATTTTACGTAAAATCCACATTTTCTGTAATTCTGCAGGTTTAGTGATCAATTCTTCACGACGAGTACCACTACGATTAATATTAATCGCTGGGAAAACACGCTTTTCAGACACTTTACGAGAAAGGTGTAATTCCATGTTACCGGTACCTTTAAACTCTTCGTAAATAACTTCGTCCATTTTAGAGCCGGTTTCTACTAGAGCTGTCGCGATAATCGTTAAACTACCACCGTGCTCAATATTACGCGCGGCACCAAAAAAGCGTTTTGGACGGTGTAAAGCATTGGCGTCAACACCACCGGTAAGAATTTTACCTGATGATGGAATAACCGTGTTATAAGCTCGAGCTAAACGTGTAATTGAGTCAAGTAGAATAACAACATCTTTTTTATGTTCAACTAAACGCTTAGCCTTTTCAATAACCATTTCAGCTACTTGTACATGGCGGTTTGCTGGTTCATCGAACGTTGATGCAATGACTTCGCCTTTTACCAAGCGCTGCATCTCTGTCACTTCTTCTGGACGTTCATCGATAAGCAATACCATTAACTCGGCATCAGGATGGTTATGAGCAATACTTTGCGCAATGTTTTGTAGTAATAATGTTTTACCCGCTTTTGGTGGAGCAACAATTAAACCACGTTGCCCTTTACCAATTGGAGAAGCCAAATCTAAAACACGTGCGGTAATATCTTCAGTTGAACCATTACCACGTTCCATGATTAAACGTTCATCAGGATGGATTGGGGTTAAATTTTCAAAGAGTATTTTGTTGCGAACATTTTCTGGCTTGTCGAAATTAACTTCTGCTACTTTTAATAACGCGAAATAACGTTCACCTTTTTTAGGTGGACGGATTTTTCCGTGAATAGTATCACCCGTTCGCATACTGAAACGGCGAATTTGACTCGGTGAAACATAAATATCATCAGGTCCTGCTAAATATGAGGAATCTGAAGAACGCAAAAAACCAAAGCCGTCTTGTAAAATTTCTAGAACACCGCCACCAAAAATATCATTATCGTTTTCGGCATGAGCATTTAATATAGCAAAAATTATGTCTTGTTTACGATTGCGGCCTAAATTATCAAGCTTCATAGATGCGGCAAGCTCGACAAGTTCGCTTATTGGTTTTTCTTTAAGTTCGATCAGGTTCATAGTGGGGTTCTTTAACTATTTATATTGAAGTGAGTTTGCCTGTTGGCATCATTGAAATTGGAGTTTGGTTTGAAATGTGGTTCATTAGAAAGCTAAATTTAGCACTAAAATTTAATCAGGTAAAGGATCAAAATTTGATCTATGGCTTTCTTCTTTAATTAATAAGCTAATATATACAAAAAAGGCTCGTAAATACGAACCTTTTTATGAAAACTTATAAATTATTATCAATAAACTCTTTTAATTGAGTTTTAGATAAAGCGCCAACCTTAGTATCAGCGACTGCGCCATCTTTAAATAACAATAACGTAGGAATACCACGAATACCGTATTTAGGTGGAGTAATTGAGTTTTGATCGATATTTAATTTACCAACAGTTACTTGACCTGCATATTCTTCTGCAATGTCATTTAATAAAGGTGCGATCATTTTACAAGGACCACACCATTCAGCCCAAAAATCGACTAATATAAGGCCTGAGGCGGTAATTACGTCAGTATCAAAACTGTCGTCTGTTAACTGAACAATTCTATCGCTCATTTCTATCTCCGTTAAATGGTGGCATTTTGCCAATTGGTGGGGATTATAACGCCATCATTATGAATTACCAACTTTGATCTTATAACTGTTGGCTATTTCTAACATTAATTGAGTATTTATGAATACATTTACTCGATACCGTTTTTTATTAACTATATAACCTGTTAAGCTGTGCGCATGAATAAAACACACTTAACTGAAACTAAGTTCTCAGAACTTAACCTCGACACTAAAGTTGTCGCAGGTCTTGACGCTATGGGCTTTGAGTATTGCACTTCAATTCAAGAGCAATCTTTACCCATTTTATTGAAAGGTACTGATATTGCAGGCCAAGCACAAACAGGCGAAGGTAAAACAATCGCCTTTTTAGCTGCAACCTTTCATCACTTATTACAAAAACCAGATCCAAAGCATAATCAACCTCGTGCCTTAATCATGGCACCAACACGTGAATTAGCCGTACAAATTCACCGTGATGCTAAAGAAATGGCAAAAAGCACTGGCTTACGCTTAGGCGTAGTTTATGGTGGTGAAGGCTATGAAAGCCAACGCTTAGAGCTTGAAGCTGGTGTAGATATTCTTATTGGTACCTGTGGTCGTTTGCTCGATTATATGAAACAAGGTATTTATAACCTAAACAATATCGAAGTTGTTGTGCTTGATGAAGCCGATCGTATGTTTGATCTAGGCTTCATTAAAGATATCAGATATATGTTTAATCGTATGCCTGCCGCTACAGCACGTTTAAGCATGTTATTTTCAGCAACCTTATCTTTTCGTGTAAAAGAACTTGCATTTGAACACATGAATGAGCCAGAAAGTGTTGAAATCGCGCCAGAACAAAAAACAAACACTCGAATTTCTGAAGAATTATTTTATCCTTCTAACGAAGATAAAATGGCTTTATTACAAACATTAATTGAAGAAGAATGGCCTGAAAAAGCGATCATCTTTGCCAATACCAAACATGTTTGTGAAAAAGTTTATTCACATTTAGAAATTGATAACATCCGCGTTGGTTTATTAACTGGCGATGTACCTCAGAAGAAACGTTTAAAGATTCTTGAGCAATTTAGTGCCGGTGAACTAGATATCTTAGTTGCCACTGATGTAGCCGCACGCGGTTTGCATATTCCTAGCGTAAGTCATGTCTTTAATTATGATTTACCAGATGATTGTGAAGATTATGTACATCGTATAGGCCGTACTGGCCGTGCTGGTGCAACAGGTCATGCAATTAGTTTCGCATGTGAAGGCTATGTTTTTAACTTACCTCCTATCGAAACCTATATTGAACATGCCTTACCGGTAAGTAAATATAATCAAGATGCATTATTAACTGATTTTCCTACTCCTAAGCCTCGTCCTCGTCGCCATAAGCCTCAAAATGGTGGACAAAATCGTGGCAGAACGGGTGGCAACAACCAGCGTCGCCACTAGACGACTATGACGATCACCCATACTGAGATTTCCACACCTCTTTATGCGGTGATCGATTTAGGTTCAAACAGCTTTCACATGTTGATCACCCGACAGCTAGCTAATAGCGTTCAGGTGGTTGATAAAGTTAAACGTAAAGTTCGTTTAGCCTCCGGTTTAAATTCAGATAACCAACTCAGCCAAGCCGCGATTGCTCGAGGCCTTGAATGTTTAAGCTTTTTCGCTGAACGGCTGCAAGATATTCCTCAAAAAAACGTCCGTATTGTCGCGACAGCAACCCTGCGTCTTGCTAAAAATCGTGAAGAGTTTTTAACACAAGCTAATAAAATTTTGGGACAAAAAATAAAGCTACTCAGTGGCAAACAAGAAGCCAAAAATATTTATTTAGGGGTGGCACATACCAGTTGTGGTGCTAAACAACGCTTTGTTATTGATATTGGCGGCGCAAGTACTGAGCTTATTTTAGGTGATGGTTTTGTAACTAAGCAAGTCGAAAGCTTAGATATTGGCTGTGTCACTTTTAATAGCCGTTATTTCTCGGATAATAAATTAACGGCTGAAAATTTTGCTCTTGCTATAGCTGCAGCAAAAAAAGTAATATTTCCTTTGGTTGAGCGTTTTAAAGAAACGGGTTGGAAGTTAGTGTTAAGTGGCTCTGGCACCATGCAAGCCCTGACCGAAATGCAACAATTTAACCATAAGAGTACTGGTGTTAATCTGCTTTTCTTACAGACTATTCAACAACAGTTAATACAATGTAAAACCATCAGTGAAATTAAGATTGCTGGGCTTAGCCAGGAAAGATCGCCCGTTATAGCCAGTGGTGTCGCTATTTTAATTGCCGTCATTGAAAGCTTCAACATTGAGAACATTCAGTTATCAAGTGGTGCTTTACGTGAAGGTTTACTTTACAGCATGCTGCCTAAAAGGGTAGATATGAGTATCCGTCAGAGTACGATTAATTCTCTCACTGAAAAATTTCATATTGATAATCAACATTCCGTACGAATTCAAAGACAAGCGACAAGTTTATTTCACACCTATAAGGAAACTTGGTCATTAGATGAAGAAAACAGCTTAGCATTATTGAATGCTGCCTGTGAATTACATGAAATTGGTTTGTTATTAGAGTTTAAGCAGCATCAGCATCATGGTGCCTACATATTACAACACGCTGATTTACCAGGATTTAATCAAATTGAACGACAATTACTCGTCACCTTAGTCCGGTTACACAAAGGTAATATTGATGTCGATTTACTAGAAAATCAAACGGCAGTAAATTTTCAGCAAGCAAGCTACCTGTTAGTTATTTTACGTTTAGCCATCATTTTATGTCGACGCCGCAAAGATGATGCTTTGCCCGATTATCAAACCGCTATTATTAAAAGTACGGGTGATGATATTATCAATTTATGTTTACCAACGACTTGGCTTGCTGCACACCCACTCATCGCTGACGAACTGCTCCAAGAAAGTGCCCATTTAACAACGCTTCATTTATCACTTAACATCTTTTGTGAGACTCAAGAAGCCCTTAAATAACCATTCATTTATCGTTTGATATCGGCTCTGGAAAACTCAATAACACACTTAAATATCAATATTTAGTGATCATTAACTATTGGTTTTAGATGCCCAAAGATTGGTAAAAATAACAATACTGCCACCAATCACCATCATGAACGTTATTTGTTCACCTAAAAGAAAATACGCGGCTATAGAACCGTAGATAGGCTCTAAACTTACTGCGATACTTGCTGTTTGCGCTTTAACCACCTTTAGAGAATGATTAAATAATGTATGAGCAACTGCCGTGAAAAGAACACCTAAAATAATTAATACCGACAACTGTTGGTAAGATATGGTGATCGGATATAAAAACATTAAGGGTAATAAACATACCGTGGCACAAGCGTTTTGATAGAAGGCCACTTTTTTAGCCGATGTTTTGGCAACAAACTTTCGATTTAACAGTGTTAACAAAGCAAAACTCATCGCCGATGTCATTCCCCATATAACACCATCGATATCCCCTGCACTTAAATGGTCAAGTGGTAGAATAAATAAGATACCAACAACCGTGAGTAAAGCCTGCAATAACGCCTTATAATGGAATTTTTCTTTAAACAACATCGGTTCGAGGAAACTAACAAAAACAGGGAAAGTTGCAAAAGTGATCAAGCCAATTGCGACACTTGATACCTGAATAGCATAAAAGAAACTGCCCCAATGAAAAGCTAAAACCAAACCAGTAAAAGCAAGTGGCAATAGTAGTGACTTTTCAACTTTTAGAGACTGCTTTCTTATCAGTAAAACAAAAAGCGCAATAGTTACAGCGGCAAAAGCAGCACGACCAAAAACAATATGGCTGGCTGGCATATTTAGCCACTTAGCAAAAAGACCCGATATAGCGAAAAGTAACACCGCACTATGCAGTGAAAATAATGACTGTTTGTGACTGGGCATTCATGCTCGATTTAGTAAAATTAAACAAGCTATTCTACCAGCTAAAATAGCTCAGCTAATAGAATAAGTCGTTTGCCTATATATTTTTACTATCTACTTATAGCATTGCAAATTAAGATTTTTACAATCAGCCCTTTAAGATCGGGGGTTCACATTATTGTTCTTTTAACCAGTAAGCCACTTTTTTAGCAAAGTAAGTTAAAATACCATCGGCGCCCGCACGTTTAAAAGCGAGTAAACCTTCCATAACACAGGGTTTTTCAGCTAACCAGCCATTTTGAATGGCTGCCATGTGCATTGCATATTCGCCACTCACCTGATAAGCATATGTTGGCACTTGAAAGGTATCTTTAACTCGGCGCACAATATCTAAATAAGGCATACCCGGCTTTACCATGACCATATCTGCACCTTCAGCAATGTCTTGAGCAACTTCATGTAATGCTTCATCACTGTTTGCTGGGTCCATTTGATATGAGAATTTATTACCGCCTTTAATGTTACTTGCAGAGCCAACAGCATCACGAAAAGGACCATAATAATTAGAAGCATACTTTGCTGAATAAGCTAAAATTCGCGTGTTTACAAAACCATGTTTTTCTAATTCTTGACGAATTGCTCCAACACGACCATCCATCATATCTGAAGGGGCAACCACATCGGCACCCGCTTGAGCATGAGACAACGCTTGCTTAACTAAAATTTCTTTGGTGATGTCATTTAATACGTAACCCTCATCTTTACCCTTTATGCCAAGAATGCCATCTTGTCCATGGGTCGTAAAAGGGTCAAGAGCAACATCGGTTATTACCCCTAATTCAGGAAACTTTGCTTTTAGTGCACGAACAGTACGTTGAGCTAACCCTTCAGGGTTATAGGCTTCTTCAGCCATTAATGACTTTTTATTTGCTGGAGTGACAGGAAATATAGCAATGGCAGGAATACCTAAATCAACCAGTTCTTGCGCTTCTTCTAATAATAAATCAATACTTTTACGTTCGACGCCAGGCATAGACGCTATAGCTTCGCGCTGATTTTCACCATCAAGAACAAAGACCGGGTAAATTAAATCATTAACGGTTAATTGATTTTCTGACATTAAACGACGCGAAAAATCATCACGGCGCATGCGGCGCATTCTGCGGGCAGGAAATTGCCCAAAAGCGTTACTCATAAAATTTTCCTATATAAATAAAGTTGATAAGTTAGCGGTTAACTATCGCTAGCTTTGACAAAGTCTTGTTGTCTCACTTGATTGCGGCCATTATGTTTTGCTTGATATAAGGCTTGATCTGCTGCGGCAAAGAGATGCTCGGCTTGAACATCTTTTTGTTGTAAATAAGTGCTAACACCACAGCTAATGGTTAGACTTATGATAGTGTTATTGTAGCTAACCTGACAGCTAGCAATACTTTCCCTTAATTCTTCAGCCAGTGCTAATGCCCCTTGGCTATCGGTTTCAGGCAAAATTAAACAAAATTCTTCACCGCCATAACGACAACTGATGTCTGCACTTCTTCGCAAGCAACTTTTAATGCAAGCAGCCACTATGATTAAACATTCATCACCGGCTAAGTGACCATAAGTATCATTTACTTTTTTAAAATGATCGATGTCAAGAATCACTAAGCTCAAGGGCGTTAAGTTACGGCGACTACGTCGATATTCAGCGAGTATTTTTTGATCATAAAATCTCCGGTTATACAAACCGGTAAGGTCGTCTAACGTATTCTTTTCTTCTAACTCTTTATTAACTTCTTCGAGTTCTTGCAAAGCAATATTGAGCTCTAAAGTACGCTCTTGTACTTTACTTTCAAGCTCATCGTTATCTTGAACTTCATTTTCAACGTGCTGATCTGTTGCATTGCTAGCAAGAGCGTTTTTAGTGTTTTTTTCTTGTGAAAAGACTAACAACGCCATAAAGAGAGCCATAATTAATAACAATAAGGTCAGCGATGAAAATTGCACAACTAACTGAATTATCGATAAAATCATCACTAATATTGCAACAATAAAAAGGTAAGAAGTTGACCGATTAAAGAGTGAGATCATTAACGCTCACCTAAGTTGAAAACTTTTCGCGCATTTTCACTGGTGGCATTAATAATGTCGTCGCTATGGCATTGGTACAATTGGGCGAGCTTTTCTATGACGTAAGGTAAATAGCTTGGTTCATTGCGACTGCTTTTGGGTTTAGGCTTAATGCTTCTAGGTGTTAAATATGGCGCATCTGTTTCAATCATTAACCTATCTAATGGGATTGATGGAATAAGCGCTTGTAATGGTTCTCCACGACGTTCGTCACACACCCATCCGGTAATACCAATATACATACCAGCTGATAAGCATTGATTTAACTCATTTTCATTACCGGTAAAGCAATGAGAAACCATAGCGGGCACAGCGGTTAAGTAAGGAGATAGTAATTGAAACCAGACAGGGAAAGCATCCCGTTGATGTAAAAAAAGTGGTAATTGAAGTTCTGCAGCTAATGATATTTGTTCAGCAAACACTTTTTCTTGTTGCTTTGGCGTAGAAAAATTACGGTTAAAATCTAAACCACATTCACCAATCGCTTTTACCGCTTTATTTTTAGCTAATAATCGAATGTCATCTAAATAGTTATCACTGACATTATCGGCATCATGGGGATGTATACCCGCTGTGGTATAAAGATAATCAGGATATTGTGCAGATAATTGTAAAGCTTTATGACTTTCAGAGATATTAGTTCCGGTAACCAACATAGCCCTGATACCAGCAGATTTAGCCCGCGCGATTAATTCATCACGGTCTTTATCAAAACGAGTATTTGTTAAATTAACGCCAATATCGATCATTAGCTATCCAGTTTCATCAAACTAAGCTTCTTCAGATTCGTTTTTTTTCTGGTAAATAGACGCTATAAAAACGCCTAATTCAAATAATAACAGCATGGGTACGGCCAATAATGTTTGTGAAATAATATCAGGCGGTGTTAACAACATGCCAACCACAAACGCACCAACAACAACATAGGGTCTTTTTGCACGCAAACTGTCGGGATCGGTAAAACCGGTCCAACACAGTAAAATAATAACAATGGGTATTTCAAAAACAATCCCAAAGGCAAAGAATAATTTTAGAACAAAATCTAAATAACTGGTAATGTCGGTGGCAATATTTACCCCTTCAGGAGCTACAGAAGTAAAAAAAGCAAAAATTATTGGGAAAACCACATAATAGACAAAAGCAATACCACCATAAAATAGCAAGGTGCTGCCGAACATCAGTGGAATAACTAAGCGTTTTTCATTCTTGTATAAGCCAGGCGCAACAAAGGCCCAAATTTGATAAAGAATAAAGGGCATGGCAATAAAAATAGAAAGTACCATGGTTAATTTAAAAGGAGCAAAGAAAGAAGAGGCAACATCGGTTGCGATCATTTGCCCCCCTTCAGGTAAGGTTTCCATTAAGGGTTTGGAAACATATTCATAAATTTCATTAGCGAAATAGAATAAGCCTAAAAAGACAACCAAAACGCCCACCACAACGTTCAACAATCGGCTGCGTAATTCGAGTAAATGATCAAATAAAGTATAACTACTTGCTGGAGATGGATTCATGGTGTTACTTTTTATTTTCTTGTGAAGATGAAAGGTTAGCAGTGACTGCTGCTTCTTCAGTCACCTTATCATTTTTTCCAATATTTTCTGAGACAATACTTTGTGAGTCAACTTTTTCAGGCTCTTTATCGAGTTGATAAGGACGATTGACCATCTCAGCAGCTTCTTGTAATGTTTTTAATGATTCAGCAATCTCAGGTGATAGATTTTTCATATCCGCTTGTTCAGCTTTTTTCAAATTAGCATGTAATTCTTGTATGCGTAATTCTTCGGTAAGCTCGGTTTTTACACTATCACTAAATTTACGAACACCACTTATCCAACCGCGCACCGTTCTAATAGCAACAGGTAAACGTTCTGGACCTAAAACGATCATACCTATTATCGCAATCAGCGACAGCTCCCAAAAGCCAATATCAAACATCGCTTACGCCTGATCTTTTTCTTTTGTTTTTACTTTATCTTCGGTGTCGGTAGTAACAGACTTATCAGCAATATTTTCTGCACTTTCTTCTTCCTTTTTAGCGTTACTATCTGTCATAGCATTTTTAAAACCTTTAACCGCAGAGCCTAAATCGCCACCTAGATTACGTAATTTTTTTGTGCCAAATAACAACACTATAATAACCGCAACAATTAATAATTGCCAAATACCCATATTTCCCATGATAAACCCCTATTATTTAGAATGGATTCATTATAAAGTTTTAAAATGAAAAATCATCCTTTGATAGACAAAATAATGCGATAGGACAAACTTTGCAGAAAAAGCACCTTATTTATCTGAGTTGCTTGTTGATGATCAGCATTACTTTCACTACTTTTCAGAGTAATGCTAAACAAGATCAAAACATGGACAGTGACACTGAAAAGCAAATAGTAAAACCTATCAAACATCCACAAAGGCATGTTGTACCCACACTTGTGTCCGATGACTGGGGGCAAGAGGTACACGACACCATCGCTAATTCCGTTTATCAATCAGCGACTTGGTTCGATAGTTTTTTTACCGATATAGATAGCCAACAAATTGAACCCAAAGCAACAGCCAAAATACGTTTTGGCTGGATACCCAAAGCACGTCATTTGGCGGAGCTTGACTCTCGTTTTCGATTAAAAGTAAAGTTACCTCACTTTAAAGATAAGATGAGCTTGATTCTTTCCGATGAAGATGACGTTGAAGACGGCCAGTTACCCCTCGATGGTATTGGTACTCGCCCAGAAATAAATGAAGAAAGCTTCGCCGCTGCCTTACGTTATGTGGTTAAAAAGAAGAGCGATAGCTTAGTTGATACTCGATTAGGAATTTCAGGCGGCGATATTTTTGTAAAAATACGTAAGCGCAAGTTGTATACCTTCAATGAAAAGCATGGTTTTAAAGTTGAACCTTCAACCTATTACTTTTTAGGCGACGGTCTTGGAGCTAAGTTATTTCTTGAATATAATTATCAATATAATGAAAAATCACAATATAGGATCAATTATACTATTCGCGGCTCTGAATCATTTAGTGGCATTCGATGGAAACACGGCTTTTATCAATTAAATCAATTAGATTCAACAACGGCCTCCGTTGTTGGTTTACAAGTTGAAGGTGAGCGTAATGGTCAATATGGTTTTTTTACCGACAAATATACGCTGAGTTATCGTTATCGATTCAATGCACTAGAAAAATGGTTGTTTTTTGAAGTAGAACCATTTTTAGAGTGGTCAAAAGAGGATAATTACACCACCACACCCGGAATTGCATTACGCATAGAAGGTTTTTTTAGTAAAATATAATTAATTGTTGACGAAAAATTAGGCGCTAACTTTAACTATAACCTCACTTTCGGTTATTATACGTGGCATTTTTATCGGTCGACTAATATGAAAGCCCTGACCAAATTCACAACCGGCGTTCTGTAACTTTTTCAACATTTCCTCTGACTCGATTCCTTCAGCGACTAAATGGTAGCCAAAGTTACTGCCCAAATCATGCAAAGCCTTAACTAACGATAAATTTTTATTATTAGTATTTAGCGTACGAACAAAACTTCTGTCTAATTTGATAAATTCAAACGGGTAGTTGTGTAAGAAATTTAATGACGATGAACCCGCGCCGTAATCATCTAGAGCGAGTTTAACCCCAAATTCTTTTAATCGACGTAAGTTCTTCAGGGCTAATTCACTTTGTTGAGCAAATGCAGATTCATTAAATTCAAGAATTAAACGATGAGGCTCTATACCTGCGTCTTTAATTTGCTTGATCAGCTTATTGAGCTGATTCGCTTGAACTAAGTGACGTCCCGATAAGTTAATACCAATAAAAGCATTAAAATACTCGGTATTTTGTTGCCAGCTTTTTAATTGTTGACTAACTTCTTTAATAACCCAAGCTTCGATGTCTAATATCATGCCGGTTTCTTCGGCCATATATAAAAATTCACTTGGCGTTAGTAAGCCTTTAGTTGGATGCTGCCAACGTAATAAAGCTTCAAAACCAATGGTATTTGTTAACGTTAAGTTGGATATTTGCTGATAATGCAGTTCAAATTGACTCTTGGTAATGGCAACGCGTAATTCTTGCTCTAAAGTCATACTTGCCATAAGTTGTTCTCGCATGCTTTCATCAAAAAAGACATAACGACCACGACCTAAGTTTTTCGCTTGATACATAGCGGCATCAGCATCACGTAAAATTTCATGAGAATCCTTATAATGACTGCTACATTGCGCAATACCTATACTGGCATTCGAGTAAAGTGTATGACCACCTAAACTGAAAGGTTTGGCAACAGCGGTAATAATGCGTGAGGCCACTTCTTCAATATCATCTTGACATTGTAGTGAATCAAGCAAAATAACAAATTCATCTCCCCCTAAACGCGCTAAAATATCATTATCTCTGACACAGTCTTGTAATCTTAGTGCTATCTCAATAAGAAACTCATCTCCAGCATGGTGTCCCAATGTATCGTTAATCATTTTAAAGCGATCTAAATCGATAAATAACACGGCAAAGCGTTGATCGGGATGACGCTTCAAATGTCGTAATGAGTAGCTCAATCGGTCTGAAAACATCGCTCTATTGGGCAGTTTTGTTAGGCCATCATGGTGTGCTTCATAGTAAAGTTGCGCTTCTGCTTTTCGTCTCTCATCAATTTGCATACGCAAATTTAAATTACTCGCTTGTAGCTCTTGGGTACGTTGATTAACCGTATTTTCTAATTTTTCATGGTGTTTTTTTATTTCGGCTTGCGAACGCTTACGTAAAATAGCGGTATCAACGTGCTGGCTAATAAAGCGTATTAAGGTTAGGTCACTCTGCTGATAGGCTTGCGAATCTTGGTAATGCTGAATAGCTAATATGCCGAATATCTTGCCATCTTCCATCAATGGTGCAGCAAGCCATGCTTGTGGCATCTTATTTTTAGGATAATCTATCGTCAGCGGTTCACTCGTTATTTCACCTTGCTCAGATAAATAAAAGACTTTACCTTCGGTGATCAATGTCGGTGCAACAGCATTTATCGCTAATTCTGTCAGCCCAAAACCTAACATTCGAGGCAAAGGTGTATGCACATTTTCATCGTCATAATAGGGAAAAGTCACGATAGAGTTATCTTTGTTATCACCCGTATCTAACAGAGCAATATATAAGTTCTTTGCGGGTAATAGAGTATTAATTTCTTGATGGATAGCTCGATAGAAGCAATCAATATCTTGTGAATTAGCCGTAATTTCTGAAATTGATAATAAGGCTTTATGCATTTTTACCGCTTTCTTACGCTCAGCAATTTCAACTTGTAACTGCTTATTCATTTCGGTTAGCGTTTCAGTACGCAGTAAAATACTTTCTTCTAATAATTCACGACTACGTACACGATCAATAGCGGTCACTAAATGCAAGGCAATAAATTCAAGCAACTGACAATCATATTCATCAAAGCAAAGTTTATCATCGTAACTTTGTAATGCCAGAACACCAATAACCTGATTGCCACGTCTAAGCGGAACACCAAGCCAATCAACACAGGATGAACCATAAAGAAAAATATCGCCTGATTTTGCTAATGCTAAACGCTCTTTAGCAGAGCAATGCATCGGCTTTTCATTTTCAAAAACCATACCTGTTAAGCATTTTCGCCAATCTGCAACTTTTAAATGATCATGTAAACGAATTTCTTCAGGGTTGTGACAATGAGCAAGCTCAAGATTATCTTTTGAATTGATCAGGGTGATGTGAAAACTATCGGTAATTAATAATGTTTTGATCACCGATTTAAGCTCAGCATAAAAGGCTGCCATATCGGTAACTGTGCTTGCCAATTCAGACAACTGCAACAAACCCGACTGCATGGTTTTAACCTGCCGATACTTTTTAAGTAGAGACTTTAATTTGGGAAGCTGACGTAATGCCAGAATGTCTTCCTTTGCCTTTAATTCCGTCAAGGCTATTCCATAGTTAGTTATTAGTATTATTTTTAAGCGGTTAGTCTACCAAATTAATATCACTTGGCTAGTACCTTATTTGAATTGATAAGATCAATACAGTATATGTCTATTTTTTGTACACTATAATTGACGAGTTGCGCAACATTTACCGAAAAGAGACAAAAGACCGTTAATGATTAACATAAGCAAGCTAGTATCAGTGCTCACAAGAGAAAGTCTACAAAAAGCAGACATAAAAAAACCGACGTAAATCGGTTTTTTTGTTGGTACAGACATGAGCCAATAACTAAGCAGCCATTGAGCCTTTAAGTTTATTAAGGGCATTTTTTTCTAACTGTCTGACACGCTCTGCAGAAATATGATACTTGTTAGCTAAATCTTGTAACGTCGTTTTATCTTCAGTTAACCAACGGGTTCTTATAATATCTTGGCTGCGTTCATCAAGAATGACTAAGGCATTAGATAAACGCTTATTAGCATGAGAAGAGTGATCTTCATCTTCAACCTGAACAGCGAGATCTGACTGATGATCTTCAAGATATAAGGCTGGAGAGTAACCTCCACCAGCAGAATTATCAACATCGTCAGATGACAGCTCAAAAGCCTGATCTTGATTACTCATTCTAGATTCCATCTCTAAAACATCTTTAGGTGTAACACCTAGAGTCTCTGCAACATTATTAATTTCGTCGTTACTGAACCAACCTAAACGTTTTTTGTTTTTACGAAGGTTAAAAAACAATTTACGTTGTGCCTTGGTTGTTGCCACTTTAACAATACGCCAATTACGTAACACAAACTCATGAATCTCAGCTTTTATCCAATGAACAGCAAACGACACTAAACGTACACCCACTTCCGGGTTAAAACGCTTAACAGCTTTCATTAAACCAACGTTACCTTCTTGAATTAAATCGGCTTGAGGTAAACCATAACCTGCATAACCTTTTGCTACATGAATAACAAAACGTAAATGCGACATAATAAGCTCTTGTGCCGCTTGTAAATCATTTTCTGAATATAAACGAGTGGCGAGTTCATTCTCACGCTGTGCAGTAAGCATAGGAATGCCATAAGCAGACTGCATGTAAGATTCAATACTACCGCTACGTGGAACTGTTAGCGCCATTGATTGTATCGGTTTACTCATTTTAAAAACCCCTCTTTATTGCTCTTTAATAACTCTTAAATAATTTTTAACTTTCTAGCTCGCTATAATAGCATACATCGACCGTGTAGGCGAGCAACGCATCACACATTACCTTACAACACAAGACGAAACAACTCAGTCTAGTAAATTTATCTGCTTTTTTTGTGTACATTTGTTAACATAAAAGCATAAAAAAACACTTAAAACTTACAAAACAATAACTTAGCTTTTGTGTCAAGATGTAATTTAACAAGGATGTGGCTATTACTTTATGTATTTAAGTAACTTATAAATTGTATTTAAGTAACTTATAAATGAATTTTAGAGGGTCATAATTTGTACTCATATGTTGCTCGTCAACCCATCTTAGATATTAAACAAAATGTTGTTGCCTATGAATTGCTTTTTCGCGATGGTAAAAGTAACAGTTTTCCTGATATTGATCCTAACCAAGCAACATCTAACATACTAACTAATAACCATTTAAGCTTAGGCATAGAGCAAGTCACTGGTGATCTACCCGCATATATTAACTTTCATGCTGATACCTTGATTTTTCACTTCCCAAGCTTCCTTGATCCCAAAAACGTGGTATTAGAAATTTTAGAAGACGTTCCGGTAACCCCTGAGCTATTAGCTGCTTGCCAGTCACTTCATGAGAAGGGTTATAAATTAGCCTTAGACGATTTTGACTTTGATGAAAAGTGGGCTCCATTTTACCCCATCATAGACATTATCAAAATTGATGTCCTACAATTTTCTATTCTAGAAATTAGCAAGCTGGTCAGAAAACTTGCCGGACTAAACGTAACACTATTAGCTGAAAAAGTAGAAACTTCACAACAATTTGAACGATTAAAAATGCTGGGATTTACACTTTTTC
This sequence comes from Colwellia sp. BRX9-1, assembly GCF_014077195.1. Lineage (NCBI taxonomy): Bacteria > Pseudomonadati > Pseudomonadota > Gammaproteobacteria > Alteromonadales > Colwelliaceae > Colwellia > Colwellia sp. BRX9-1. Next base: position 78,722 of record NZ_JACGVM010000005.1, on the reverse strand, counting down.
AAGGTTATTTTTTTGCAAAACCAGAAATGCTAAAACAGCGAAAAATTACCACGGCAAAACAAAACATCCTCGAACTGATCAGCCAAGCAAGCCAAGTAGAGTTAAACATTAACAAAATCAGTGAAATTTTTGCCGTTGACCCCGGCTTAACCTATAAATTACTGCGTTTTATCAATAGTCCTACCTATGGTAGTAGCCAGGAAATAACCTCGTTAAAACATGCTCTTGCTTATATAGGGCAAGTTGAACTGAAAAAATTTATCGCGTTGCTTGCGCTGTCAGATTTAAGCTCAGATAAAAATCCAGAAATTATGCGTCTTTCTTTAGCACGAGCTAAGTTTTGTGAAAAAATAGCCCTTTGCCGCTTTGAAAGTGAAAATCCGCCTAAAGCTTTTCTCACCGGTATATTATCGTTAATCGATGGTATTTTAGACCATGAATTAGAATATGTATTAGGTGTATTACCTATTCATCAAGGCATAAAATCGGCATTAAGAAGCGAGCAGTGTGACCTTGGAGATTACTTGTCATTAGTAAAAAACATTGAACAAGGCTTATGGGCAGAGGGTGAAGAAATTGCTAAGAGAATTACCTTAGAGAGTGAACTTTGTTTTCAAGCTTATAAAGACTCACTGTCATGGGCAGACGAAATGATCGCCTGTGGAACTTAAATCGACATTTAGTAGGCTTTATTAATCAGCGGTAGGCTCTATGGCACGAATATGCTTACGCACTGAAATATAACTTCCTGATAAACCGAGTATAACGGCAAATAATATCAGTGTCATCGCTTCTGAAAAGCTTAAACCACTAATAATAAAGTTACTCTGATATAAATGGGTTAATTCAGAGAGAGCTCCCGATAAATATTTAGCGAGCAGAGCCACACATAACCAAGAGACCACACCCCCCAAAATACCATACCAAAGGCCCGCATATAAAAAAGGACGCTGAATAAAGCTATCCGTCGCGCCGACAAGTTTCATCACAGCAATCGCATCTTTTTGATTTAAAATAGCCAAGCGTATAGTGTTGCCAATAATGAGCACCACAGACAAACACAGTAATGCACCGATACCTACCACGATATCTTCAATAAGTTTAGCAATAGCTTCTAATCGAGAAAGCCATTCGAGGTCTAATTTTCCTTGCTGAACCTCTCGTTCTTTTTCTAGCTTCAATAGTAACTCTCCAGCCGCCTGTGTTTGACTAGCACGCGTTGTTGGGGTCACTAACAGTGTTGCTGGCAAGGGATTTTTATCTAAATATTCTAACGCCTGTCCAAAACCAGATAAGGTTTTAAACTCTTGTAAAGCCTGCTCTGCCGAGATGTAAGTAACTTTGGCAACCTCAGGATAAAGTTCAATTCGATGAACTAAGTTTTGTGCCGCTTTGTCAGTCACTGACAATTTCAAAAACAAACTGATTTCTGAGGCGGTATCCCACTGTTCACTGATGGCTTTAGCATTTTTAACAAATAGATGTAACGTAGCCGGTAAGGTTAAACTGATACCTAAAACCAAAACCGTCATTATTGAGGTGAAAGGAGTACGCCATAAATCGCCTAAACTACCTACGGCTTGTTGAACATGTCGAATTAATCTATCTGTTATTTTTGCTGCAAAATTTAATTTCTGCGAAGGTTGGCCAAAACGGGTAGGTTTATTCATTGTTTTCATGCCTAACTTGTAAACCTTCAACGATACCATCGGTGATCATTGAACCTTGCTTAAGCGTCAGCGTTCTATATTTCATTCTAGCAATTAGCCCCAGATCATGCGTAGCTATGAGTACGGTAACGCCAAAATCATTAAATTCTTCAAACAAGCGAATAATATCTAAGGAAAGCTTAGGATCTAAGTTTCCGGTTGGCTCATCAGCAAGCAAGATTAATGGTTTATTCACTAATGCTCTAGCAATGCCAACTCGCTGCTGCTCTCCACCTGACAACATATTAGGAAAACAACGTAACTTATCGCTCAAATGGACTTTATCTAGCGCTGCTTCCACGCGTTTTCGGGTTTCCTTGTGGCTATACCCTTCAATGACTAAAGGTAATGCAACATTATCGAAAATAGTTCTGTCCATTAATAGATTATGGTTTTGAAAAATCATTCCTATTTTTCGGCGAGCATAAGGAATATCTTTATACTTTATATTTGATATTTCATTACCGTTAATTTGGATTTTACCACTGGTCGGCTTTTCCATTAAGCTCATTAGCTTTAAGAGTGTACTTTTCCCCGCTCCTGAATGTCCGGTTAAAAATGCCATTTCCCCCGCAGCCAATTCAAAACTAACATTTTTAAGTGCTAGAAAGCCACCGGGATAGGTTTTACTGACATTGTTAAAGTGGATCATAAAATGGCCATACTCTTATTTTTATTATTCTTCACATAGTGTAGTCGGGCATCAAAACTATACCGTAAATCTTAGCTATCTTGGGTGAATAATGCATCAATAAAATCATCACCGTTAAACGGACGTAAATCATCAATGCCTTCACCGACGCCTAAATAGCGGATAGGAATCGCATTTTTATCAGCAATAGCAAACACAACACCACCTTTAGCCGTACCATCAAGCTTGGTTAATGTTAGTCCCGTCAAACCAACCGCTTCATTAAATAATTTTGTTTGGCTTAACGCATTCTGTCCAGTACCTGCATCTAAAGTTAACATCACCTCATGAGGTGCTTTATCATCAATCTTTTTCATAACACGGACAACTTTTTTCAATTCATCCATTAAGTGACTTTTGTTCTGCAGCCGGCCAGCAGTATCAGCAATGAGTACATCAACACCACGGGCTTTTGCGGCACTAATCGCATCAAAAATAACAGATGCACTGTCTGCGCCAGTATGCTGGGCAATAACAGGAATATCGTTGCGCTCGCCCCACACTTGTAATTGCTCAACCGCCGCTGCTCTAAACGTATCACCGGCCGCTAGCATGACCGATTTACCTTCAGCTTGAAATTTTTTCGCTAATTTACCAATAGTGGTGGTTTTTCCAACCCCATTAACACCGACCATTAAGATAACAAAAGGACCTGAATCATTGTTAATCTCTAAGGGCACACTTGCTGGCTCAATAATTTTCTTTAACTCTTCTTTGAGTAAATCATACAAAGCTTCAGCATTTTTAAGCTGTTTACGTGATGCACTCTCTGTAAGTGATTTAATAATTTTTGTGGTCGTTTCAATACCCACATCAGCTAACAGTAAATGTGTTTCAAGTTCTTCAAATAACTCGTCATCAATTTTTTTGCCACTGAATAAAGTAAATATTCCACCACCAATATTTTGGCGTGTTTTAGTCAGTCCTTGCTTTAATCGAGCAAAGAAACCAGCCTTAGCCTTAACTGCTGGCTCTGGCTCTGCAAGAATATTGTCGACAACAATGTCATCGATTACAAGGCTTTCACCTTGAATTTCTTCAACATTCTCTGCGATTTTTTCTTCAGAAACATCAGATGTTTCTACTGATGTTTCAACAACATCTGTAACTTCTTCAACAGCTTCTTCTTGCTGACGTCCCAAACCTAACCAGGAAAATAGACCTTTTTTCTTTGACATAACAATAAATTCTTCTCTGCACCATCATTTTGATGGCAATAGTTCACTAAACAAGGATAAAATCCTCGCTATAGTAGCACCTAAAAACAATACAAAAAACAAAAGCTGAGTAAGATATGAACAAACAACGTAAACAATCAGCAAAACCTAACAATAAAGGCAGTATTCGTATTATTGGCGGATCACACCGTGGCCGAAAGCTGCCTGTTTTAATGGCAGAAGGTTTAAGACCCACCACAGATAGGGTAAAAGAAACCGTTTTTAATTGGTTAATGCCTTTTATTCAAGACAGTCTCTGTTTAGATTGCTTTGCTGGCTCTGGTGGTTTGGGTTTTGAGGCATTATCACGAGGGGCAAGCCATGTTAGCTTCGTAGAATTAAACAAAGCGGCGGCTCAGCAATTACTTGAAAACCAACGTTTACTGAAATCAGCTAATATCTCGATAGTAAATAGTGATGCGCTGAGTTTCATTGAAAAAAATATCAGCAAATTTGATATTGTCTTTATTGATCCGCCTTTTCGCAAAAATTTAGTTGAGCAAACGGCCAAACGATTAGACCAACATAGTTTGGCTGACAACGCATTGATTTATATAGAAATGGAAAGTGAACAAAATAACCAACAGCTGCCCATGAACTGGACACTATTAAAAGAAAAAATAGCCGGACAAGTCGCTTATCGTTTATATCAAAAAATGTAACCTTCGTTTATCGCTGGGAGTTAACCTTAAACGCCCCCAGCTTAACATTATCAATAAAACGCTTACTGCTTAGGTTTAAGCTTTAAGTCATGAAAATCAAAGCTAAAATCGGTTGCGCGCGACACAGCTTGCATTGTTATCTCGTTAATTGAACCATCCGGATTCAGATTAAAATTAACAAAAGCATCGGCTTCCAAGGTTCTATCATCCCAGCGCACAATAAAAGTATTATGTTGATAATGCTCTAATACACCGCGCAATGCCGGTGTATGACCAAACTGCATGCTTAAAGCATTATTTGCATAGTTAATCGCAATATCACCGTACCAATTATCTTGATAGGTTTGTGCATAAGCTTTTAAAGGTAAAGAATGACGTGAATTTTTATCAACATTACTGGCGGCTTCTGCTAAACGATTTTTTTCTGCACTTTTTCGTTGCTCACTCATCGTCGCATAGAAATCCACCCAGTCTTTTTCAGGCAAGTCTAAATATTCATTTAATATTTGATGATAAATCGCATTAAAAGCATATCCCGATTGCTGATTGGTTAAAATAACCATCGCTAAGTTTTCTTCTGGAACTAAAACAACTTTAGAGACCATACCTAGAATGCCACCACTGTGATGAACTAACTTTACACCGTGATAATCATTTAAAAACCAACCTAGACCATAACCAGAAAAATGGGTTTTATCATTTTTTGTCGCGGTAGCTGATACCGGTAATATTGTTCGCATTTGCCACATGTTGTGGCTTTGACGTTCACTAAAAAGTTTTTTGTTATCACCGTAAACGCCTTGGTTTAACTGCGCTTTGAGCCATAAAGACATATCATTAACACTTGAGGCAACAGATCCCGCTGAAGAAAACTGCTCTAAGAAGTTACCACCAACCACATTTAGCTTGCCATCTAACGGAACATGAGCACGAGCAACATTTTTGTTGTCTGTTGAAATCAGTGAAAACTTTGCTTTAGTATTCTTCATCCCTAACGGCTTAAAAATAGTTTCTTTAATATTTTCTTGCCAAGTTTTACCGGTAACTTTTGCGATGATCTCACCGGCAATAACATACATTAAATTGTCGTAAGCGAACTCACTGCGAAAGCTTGAAACCTCGGGTAAATGCTTTAAGCCTTTAATAATATCTTTATTGGTTAACGTTGTACCTGGCCAAATCATCAGGTCGCCTGCACCTAGGCCTAAACCACTGTTGTGTGATAATAAATCGAGTAGGGTAAACTCGCGAGTCACGTAAGCGTTTGGCATTTGAAATTCAGGGAGTATATCAATAACCTTTGTTTGCCATGTTAATTTCCCTTGATCCACCAAATTGGCTAATAACGCTGCGGTCATCGCCTTAGTGTTAGAGGCAATACCAAAAAGAGTATCGCCATTAACCTTATTATTTTTACCATATTCAGTTAAACCGAAACCTTTACTCATCACCACTTTATTATCTTTAATAATAGCAACAGCAACACCAGGCACTTGAAAAGTATTCATTGCCTTATTAATCGATTTTTCGATATTTTGATTTTTTTGTTCAAGCGTATTTGCAGGATTACCAAAAGCTAAAGAGGCAAATAGATAGGCTACCGTCATCAAAATAGTGTGGAATAATTTCATCTTTTATCCTAATTGTTTAGTTATTCTAATTGTTTAGTTATTCTAATAAGTAGATTGTGCATCCTAAGTAATTTCAATGCCTAAATTGGATAATCCTTCTTCAAGAACCATCGCTTTAATTTTAATACAGGTTTCTTTATTTTCAGGAGAATCTTTTAGTGCGTAATAGAGCTCATTTTGCGTATCAAACTCCCACTCCATTAATGGGTGTTGTTCTATTTCTTTAGTCGTAATGTCACTGTCGTCATTAGCGTCTCTTTGATCAGCGATCATCAGTTCAACATAATAAGTTACGCTATTCTCTGATAATCGTGAGACAATTTCAGCGCCTTCTACCTCTTTATCTTGCATCGCCTGTAAAAGTGACATTGTTGCCATAGTTGCATCAATGGCTGGAAATACCCCAAAAAAATCAAAACCTTCTGGATCGGGTATTTGTGGCTCCAGTTTATTTATTTGTGCTTCATAATTTATTTTACAACGATTATTTTTATCAAGCCACTGCCAGATAAGCTCTAATTGATTACGTAATACTGAAAATTCACCAAAATCTGCATGTTCAGAAAAAACTTTATAATTGGGGATCATTCGCTCTAATAATGCAGCAGAAAAAGCGATCTGTTGCCATTGACTTAAATGGGAAAAAGGAAGTTGAATAGCCACTGTACTCTCCATGGAAAAGTTTAAAAAATGAGTATATCCCAAAATATAACATTACGTTTATTTAGATATAAAAAAAGAGCCATAAGGCTCTTCTCTTTAAAACCGTTAAGCGATTACGCTTCAGCAGTTTCTTTAGCAAATTGTATTTGAATAGCCGTTACTTTTTGCTCACTATCAGATAGATTGCGTAATTGAGCTAAACGATTAATCTGACCAATCGATCCTAACATCGCATGAATAGGAATAAATAGACCTCGTTTATGGAAATCTAAAACTTTAGCTTCGCTAAGTTCCTGAAGTTTTTTCTCATTAATGCCAAATAAACCAACCAGTTTTTTATTTTCGCCGGTACTGAAATTAATATGCAATTCTAATTCTCGCAATAAATCATTTTCAGCTAATTCAACCATGAATCGTTCAGTCATCGTTTCATTTTCATATAAACGGCCTAATGATTCTTGAACGTTTTTATAAAAATCGGTAACCAAACCTTCAGCGTCAAACAAGGCATTATCTTTATCATCGCCTACATAAGCACTGTCTAAATCGATATAAGTCGTTAACGTTTTTTCTTTATCTGGGTCTATACCTAAACCAAACGGCATCATAGATGCACCGTGTGGTAAGTAAGTACCAGTCCAACGTTCATCTTTATAGTATAAGTTTTCGCCAGCTTCTAGTCCTAGCATAACGATACTGCGGAAGCTTGAGCCCTCAGGCTGTTTAACTAAGAAGATAGGAAAGCTGTTAGCGGCTTTGGTATATTCTGCTGCGGTAATTGGAGCAATGTGTTGCTTCTCAATATGTTCTAAGCCACGTTTAGTAGTAACTTTTAAATTCTGGTGTTGATCTTTTCTTACTGGAACGACGTTAGCCATAATAATATTCTTCTCTTTAATGCATGCGCTTTTCATTTAAAAATTTTAGCGCTTATATAATGTTATAAATAGTTATGGTGCCAATAGGGAGAGCTTTCAATGGTATATAAAAAAAAATGTTCTTTTTATTTAAATATTAAATCACTTTTCACTCTACACAATAAGTCAGCTATACTTTTGTAAAGAATATCAAATAGCTAATACTTCCTTATTATCTAAAGAAAATAATGTAAATTTAATGAAAAACTTACTCATCACCCTATTTTTTGCTGTATTAATATTGTTATTAACAAATATCGTCCATGCGAAGCCAAAAACAAAAACTATTTATGGCCGTAATTTAGACGGATTTGCACAGGTTAAAATAAAAAACAACACGACTGAAAACCTTGCCTGTTATGTTGCAATCGACGGGTACAAAATTAAATTTCGATTACAGGCACTTCGTGAATCGAAATGGTACACCGCCACAGATAAACGTTTTCAATACCGTAGCTTTAGTTCTTGGTGCGACTACTTAACTTTATATCCCGAATATTTAAAATATCAAACTTTTTAATTTTTGATAGATGCAGATAATAAAATATATAGATCCCACTTAAATATAGCAAAAATTAGCGCTAAAAAACTAGCGCTAATAGTCAACTATTGGCTAAGCTTGAGCATTTAACGAGCTCTGTAAAGCTTAATAAGGGCATTCGTTGAGCCATCCATATCTAGCGTTTCACTGGGGTCAGTTATTTTTGTTAGTACTTTATTACCCAGCGACTTGCCTAATTCAACCCCCCATTGATCAAAAGAGTTCACTTTCCAAATAACCCCCTGCACAAACACTTTATGCTCATACATAGCAATTAAACTGCCAAGCACCTTAGGTGTTAACTTTTCAAATAAAAGCGTGTTACTGGGTTTATTACCCTCCATAACTTTATGTGTAGACAGCTTTTGAATCTCTGATACATCACAGTTCGCTTTTTTCATTGCCGCTTTCACTTCTTCGAGACTTTGCCCCGCCATTAAGGCCTGACTTTGACCAAAACAGTTAGACGCCAGCATGTCATGATGATTCCCCATCTCGTGAAAGGGGAATAACGGCATCAAAAAATCAACAGGAATAGGGGTTTTGCTTTGATGAATAAGTTGATGAAACGAGTGCTGACCGTTGGTCCCTTCGCTTCCCCAAATGATCGGCCCAGTATCATAAGACATCGATTTATTATCAAGTGAAATAGATTTTCCGTTACTCTCCATATCCAACTGTTGGATATAAGCCGGTAAACCCCGTAAATAATGGTAATAAGGTAATAAAACCTGTGATTGCGCGCCATGAAAATTTCGGTACCAAATACCTAATAACGCCAAAATAACCGGGAGGTTTTTTTCAAGTGGCGCCTGGGTGAAATGTTCATCCATTTCAAACGCACCTTGTAAAAAGTCACGGTAATGCTCAAAACCTATCGCTAAAGCTAAGGGTAAACCAATCGCAGACCAGACCGAATAACGTCCTCCCACCCAATCCCACATCGGAAAAATATTATCTTTATCTATACCTAATTCTTGCGCGGCCTCAACATTAGACGACACACAGGCAAAGTGATGTTTAACGTTTTCGGTGGTGGCAGTAGCAACAAACCAATCACGTGCTGTTAGGGTATTACGCAGTGTTTCTTGGGTAGTTAATGTTTTAGATGACGTAATAAAGAGCGTCGTTTCAGGATTGACTTTAGCAAGCACATCATGAATGTGACAACCGTCAACGTTCGCAATAAAATGGACGTTTAACTGGCTTTGTTGATAAGGTTTTAGTGCCTCTGACATTATTTTAGGTCCAAGAAAAGACCCGCCAATGCCAATACTAATCACATCCGTAAATGCTTTGCCGGTATAGCCTACTTTTTTACCTGATGAAATATCATTAACAAAAATTTCGAGCTTAGCCAGCGTTGTCTGTATTTGTGGCATCACATCGACACCATCAACATAGACAGCGTTCCCTGAAAAGTTACGTAACGCGGTATGTAATACCGGACGATTTTCAGTGGTATTAATCGCTGAGCCATTAAACATCTGAGCACGCTTATCGACTAAACCGGATGATTGTGCCAGATTCATGAGTAAGTGCATGGTTTCATCAGTAACGCGGTTTTTCGAATAATCGAGCATTATTCCCGCGCCAGAAAGTGAAAAATTATTAAAACGTTCCGTATCTTGCGTAAATAAATCGCGCATTTGTACCGGTACGTTTTTATTATAATGATTAACGAGTGACTTCCACTCTGGGGTGCTTGGTAACATACCCGTTATATCCTAATTTAAAAGAGGAGACTGACTACAAAGTCACATGATAGCGTAACCTTTAGCTATCGGTCATATTTATACGAAAAAATCATTATAACTGATTAGGGCGTTGGCTTTAAATACCCTAAACATGCATCAACTTCTTCCGTTGAGCCCATAATCACCGCAACACGTTGATGAATATGCGATGGTATGATTGTTAAGATACGCTCGTGTTCAGTAAAAGCTTTACCCTGAGCATTTTCAACAAGCATGGCTAAGGGATTGGCTTCATACAACAAACGTAATTTAGCCGGTTGCTGAGCATTTTTAGTATCGCTGGGGTAGCAAAAAATACCACCACGAGACAAAACACGATGAACATCACCCACCATAGCGCCATTCCAACGCATGTTATATTTTTTAGCGCGCGGGCCTTCATTGCCTAACAGTAAAGCATTAATGTAATCGGTAAAGCCCGATGACCACTGAGTAAAGTTTGACATATTGACCGCAAACTCTGCTGTCTGTGTCGGTATTTCCAGTTGTGTGGTGGTCAGTAAGTAGCAGCCTTGTGTTCTATCTAAGGTATATAAACGCGACGGACCGCCCGTGGTCAACGCCAGCATGGTCGAGGGACCATATAACACATAGCCCGCACATACTTGCTCGGTTCCTTGTTGAGCAAATTGTAATTCGCTGGTTGCCGGAACGTCGTCTTTGGCGCGATAGATGGTAAATATTGTGCCTATTTGACCATTAATATCAATATTAGAAGAGCCATCAAGTGGGTCAAAGGCGACAATGTAAGGGGCACCTTCGGTTGCCGCAACCACCGAGTCTTCCTCTTCAGACGCAATGGTTCTAACGCGACCACTCTCTAACAACATATCTTTAAGTAACTGATTACTGATGATGTCTAATTTTTTTTGCGTTTCACCCTGAATATTCTCATCTAAGGTAGAGCCCAGCACATTTGACAATGCGCCTTGTCCCACTCTAAAAGAAATTTCTTTGCAGGCTGTTACAATGGTATCAATTAACAGAATAAGTTCAATATCAACCTTATCGTTTTCTAAACAGTGAACTAAGCGTTTCATAAGTCTCCCTTATACCGATTAAGGCAATTAAGTTCTTTAAATGAAAGGATTAAACGCTCAGCCATCGACAATTCGACTTTACGTAACCAGACACGTGGGTCGTAATATTTTTTGTTAGGACTATCGTCACCCGTAGGGTTACCTATTTGGCTTTGCAGATAAGCTTTATTGTCTTGATAATAGTCAGCAACCCCTTTCCAGCTTGCCCACTGTGTGTCGGTATCTATATTCATTTTGATGACACCATAACCAATAGCTTCAGTGATTTCTGCTGGTGCAGACCCTGATCCACCGTGAAAAACAAAGTTCAGCGCGTTATGTCCCAAACCATATTTTTCGGCGACAAAGGCTTGAGAGTTTTTCAATATCTTAGGCGTTAATTGCACGTTACCAGGCTTATAAACACCATGCACATTACCAAAAGAAGCCGCAATGGTGAATGAATCACTGACACGACTTAAGTGCTCATAAGCATAAGCAACATCTTCGGGTTGGGTATAAAGTAATGAAGCATCAAGGCCAGTATTATCGACACCGTCTTCTTCGCCGCCTGTAAAGCCGAGCTCAATTTCTAAGGTCATACCGATTGCTGTCATGCGTTTAAGATAACGAGCACAAATATCAATATTTTCGACTAATGTTTGCTCAGATAAATCAATCATATGCGAGCTAAATAATGGTTCACCCATTGTTTTAAAATGTGCCTCGCTGTGCGCTAATAAGCCATCAATCCAAGGTAAGAGCTTTTTAGAAGCATGGTCGGTGTTAATGATGACAGGAATATCATAAAACTTAGCCACGGCTTTAATATATTTTGCCGCGATAACACCGCCTTCAATGGCGGCATCCATAGGTGAAAGTTTATGCCCTTTACCAATAAAAAAAGCCGCACCCGAATATGATAATTGAATAATAATAGGTGAGTTTATTTCACTGGCCGCTTCGAGTGCTGCATTAATAGAGTTAGTACCAATGACATTAACCGCAGGGTAAGCAAACTTATTTTTTTTAGCATAATCAAAAAGCACGCTAACATCTTCACCGAAGACAAAACCACTCTTGACGAGATCTGATAAACTCTTCATATTAATTAATTCCTTGGGCAGTTAAACAAGCAGCTGTGATCTTAGACCATTGCCCCGATTCTACCCAGTTAGCATCAGCAATCCAAGTGCCACCGACAGCAAATACATTGGTTAATGCTAAATATTCATCTTGATTACTCTGCTTAATTCCGCCAGTTGGGCAAAAAGATATATCTTTAAAAACTGACCCCATAGCTTTTAAAAACGGAGCACCTCCAGATAATGAAGCAGGAAATAATTTGAGCTCGTTATAGCCAAATTCCTTTGCTAAAAGTATATCTGCCGTATTAGATACTCCAGGAAGTACAGGAACCGTACATTTAGCTAAAACAGTCAGTAATTGACTTGATACTGCTGGCGTAATAATAAAATCACTACCCGCATCGAGTGCTTGCTTTAAAACATTAGCGTCAAGCACCGTACCAGCACCTACTTTTAATTCGGGTAGTTCTTGCTTAATGGCTTTTATAATATCAAGTGATGCTGGCGTTCTCAGTACCACTTCAACTAAACCAATACCTGCGGCGGCCATAGCTTTAGCAATATTAAGTCCTTGTTCAACATTGTCTGCTTGAATTATAGGTAGCAGAGTCTGCTTTCCCATCAGTGTGGAAAATGATTTCATGAATGATCCTTATTAAATTTTTAGACTAATTCGAGTTGAGTTTTAATAAACCGATTAAACTCATCTGCTGGTGCAATAGCACCTCTATGTTGTATTACAAAGCCAGCGGCTTTTGATGCTAAGGAAATTGAGTCATTTACTGAGTACCCCTCAATACGAGCACCAAGGTAAACGCCATTAAATGAATCGCCCGCAGACGTTGTATCAACCACATTTTCTACTGGGGTGATGGCAAATTGAGACGTTTCGCCGTCAACGACAACTAAAATGCCTTGCTCGCCATTTTTTATGATTAATTCAGTTAAGCCAAATTGCTGACAGTATTGATTAACTTCTTCAACGGTAGTCATACCAAATAATTGCTGAAAATCATCAACACCAGGCAAAGATAAATCTGATTTTTGTAAGGCTAATTCAAACTGATCTTGAGCTTCTTTGGCGCCACTCCACATACGAGGACGGTAATTAGGGTCAAATACAATTTGTACTCCTGCGGCTTTTAATTGATCAATTAAAAGCCAGAATGCTGCTCTAGCACTTGGCTCAATAACAGCCAAAGAAATACCGGAGAAAAAAAACATATCTCCTTTTGCTAATTGACTTATCACTTCATCATCAATGTGTTGCATTACTTGGCGAGCAGCAGAGTTTTCACGCCAATAGGTGAAACTACGTTCACCTTGCTCATCAAGTTGAATAGAGTATAAACCTGGGATTTTTGTTGTCGATTTAAACACAAAATCACAGCCAATATTTTCATTCTCAAAGTATTGGAGCATATCAAGGCTAAATGGGTCTTGACCAACAGCGGTAACTAAATGCACGTTCATGTCAGTAAAAGTGCGTTTTAGGTAAACAGCTGTGTTAAAAACATCTCCGGCAAACGATTGTTTCATTAGAGTAGATGACTGATCTTGTGCAGCAGGCATCAATTCAATCATACATTCGCCGAATAAATAAATGTTCTTCATTTACATAGCCTTATTAATTTAATTAAAATTTATCCGGTAACTAATTACCGGATGATTACATGCTTAAGCTTTAGGTTTTAATGGTTCTATTTTGGGAATAAGAATCCAAACAGCGGCCATTGCAATAATAGCTAAAGACGCACCGATAACAAAAGCAGGGGTGTAGTTACCATCAGCAGTTAAAATAGGCACTAACGCTGTTAAGCCTAATGCGCCAAATTTTGCCGCCATGCCTGAAAATCCAGCGAGTGTACCTACAGATTTTTTACCAAAAAGGTCACTAGGTAATGTTTGAAGATTACTGATAACGGTTTGGAAGCCAAATAAGATAACAGCCATAATCATTACCGCTGTAGTGGGTCCACCAGGGCTTGCCATCGCTAATAGTGCTGGCAACATAATCAAACAACCCAAAGTAATGGTTAACTTACGAGTTCTATCAATATTCCAGCCTGCCTTTATACGATTCTGTGCAAGAAGACCACCAAACCAAGCACCAAACATAGCACCCACATAAGGTACCCATCCGTAGATACCAATAGCTTTAACATCCATGCCATACACTTCGTTAAGGTAAATAGGGATCCAAAAAACAAATAGCCACCAAATAGGGTCAATAGCCGCTGAAGCAATAATTACGCCCCAACTTTCTTTACGTGACAGTAATTCACCCGTACTTGGGTTATATTCGTCTTCCGTTGAAGAATCATCAACATTAGTATTTCGTTGACCCGTTAAAATATATGCGCGTTCTTCATCGGTGATCCAAGGATGTGATTTAGGTGGCGCCTTTACCAATATAATCCAAGGAATAAGCCACAATAAACCAACCAAACCAATAACAACAAAGACCATTTGCCAACTGAAATAAACGGTCAAATAGGCCACTAACGGAATAGCAATGATACCGCCAATAGCAGCACCAGAGTTGAAGATACCTTGTGCTAAGGCACGTTCTTTTGTCGGGAACCAATCGGCATTACTCTTAGCTGCACCGGGCCAGTTTCCAGCTTCCGCAACACCTAATATAGCGCGAAAAATACTGAAACTCAGTACACCCTGTGCAAATGCGTGAGCGGCAGTGGCAAGAGACCAAACACCAATAGATAACACAAAGCCTAAACGAGTACCGATCCAATCAAATATCTTGCCAAAAATTGCTTGACCAAAAGCATAAGATAAAATGAAAACCATGGAAATATTTGCATAGATTTGTTTTCGTTCAAAAGCTGATTCATCAGGAAATAAATCTTCAACGATGTCTGGCCACAATACAGCAAGTGCAGATCGATCAATGTAGTTAATTACGGTTGCGATTGCGATTAACGTAATAACCCACCAACGGAGATTTTTAAGTTTCATTAGCTGCTTTCCTTATTGTGAATATGATCAAAAGCACCTTCTTCGACAAAATCTTCCCGAGCAGGGCTAAAAGTATCAATTAAAATTCCACCGGTATGGCAAGTCGCACCATGGTCAGCATGGGGTGGTATCATACAGCTATCACCTGGCTTTAATATTTTAGTTACACCATTAATGTTAAAGTGAAATTCTCCTTCAACAACATAGGTTACTTGAGAGTGCCGGTGAGCATGATTGTAACCAATGGCACCTTTTTCAAACCAGATCTTAACTGCCATCAACTCATGGTTGTAACCCAACATTTGACGCTTTAAACCGCCGCCTATATCTTCTATTTCTGTTTCATTACCAAATGAAAAATTTTCACTTTGACTCATGGTTGACCTCTATTTTTTAATTTCGAACAATTTAAAACGGCCATCAAATTTATATTTTGAGCCATTAAATGAAAATGCATTGCGTTGATTTTTTTCAGTTGCATTAAACGCTAATAGATAATGTTTATCGCCACTAAGCATGATTTCTACCACATCAATATCATCAATCTTTTGATGTGATAATGTTTCAACACTGCTTACGGCTGCGATGGTAAATTCTTTTGATGGGTTATATTCGCCATGCGGCTCTAATACGCTAACAAAGGTATGATTCTTAGATTTTGTTTTACGGTTGATAAAGGCATTTTCGTTACGTAAGTTAAAGAGCGGATCGTTGGCTCCAATCTGAGTAAAGATTAAGGAAGCATCACCGTCCATAACGATCGAGTTTGTGTAAAACCGACCATTATCATTTAACCAAGTAATTTGAGATAAGCCAGCCTTGGGTTGAGCTTGTGCTTTTAACCATAAGTGTTGATAGCCATTTTCTTTGCCAAGGACTGGCAAGCTAGTTAAATGGGTGTTTAAGTCAAAGCTTGTGCTAATTAAATGACCTTTGTAATGGACAGGTAAATCATACTGATGTGCTTGCTTTGACATAACATCAAAAACATCAACAACCAATGATTGTTCCTGCTCTGGCAGTTTTATTAACGCTATGGTGCGAGTTAATGAAACACCGTCATAAGCACTATTGATACGTGCAGAACTGATCGTCACATTAGTATCTTTTTCAAAAAACACCAGTTTAGGGTAATTGGCATTACCCACGGCAACATTGGCATTAAAATGTGATTTTTCGTCAACAACAACGGTGTTATGCGCAACAGTTTGTTTAGCCCATGTTTGGTTTTCTGGCAAATATCGCCCACCAAATTTAGCTTCAACATTTAAAAATCGAGCAGCGCCGTAATCTGAGACTATCTCTTCACCTTTATCATAAAATTGCCAAGTCAGTTTATCAAAATGTCCATGACCTAAACCTTGCGCGGCGGGTTTAAACAGTACCGCTTGTTCTCCACCAACATTTTGGCGCATGATCACTAAGGCACCTTGCTCGCCATCGTTACCATCACCAAAGGCAACCGACTTAAATTTATAAGGCGTAGCTAGATGATTATCTAAAGCATTTGCCACTTTTAAACCGTCGCCAGTTAATAAAATCTGTTTCTGCAGGTTAGCAATATCAAGTAAACCTGTGTCTTTTGTAAAACCATAGGCTATGGCAACACCATTAACTAACTCAATAGTATCGATACCCTTACTTTTAATCGCATCATTAATTGGAAAGAATAAATTGTTGTAGCTTAATTGTATCGTCGTATCAATCGCTTTTAATACGATTCCATCACGGTATTCAAAAATTTTACGTTCAGGTTGATTGGTTTGAATAGCCTTAGCAAAGGTAATAAACGGCAGTAACGCAAAACGTTGGTAATAAGGACCTTCATTGTAATAACCTGCGGGAGAGAAAAGCTCATCTAACTGTCTTAAAAATCCGCCCTTGCCAGATTTATCTAAACCATAAAGCGCTTGTTCTACCCAGTCCAACTCACCTAATACATAACCTGTCATACCAACAGCAGCCGTTGTCCAGGTACCATGGTTATGAACTTTATTGAATGTTTCAGGAGAATCGACAGATAAAAATTTTACAATAGGATGAAATAGCCCTTTTTCAATGGTCGATTTTTCAGCAGATGTTAAAGAAGGTATAATTAAATCGTAAGCTTGACTGGTATATACCAACCACATCGCTTCGTTTAAGCTTTGCCAAAAGAGTTTACCTGGGTTTTGTTTACCCATTTTTCTTTTTGGATGCAAAGGTAAAGTAGGGTAGAGCTTTGCATACTCAAGCAACATGTCACGTACGTAATTTGCATATTTTTCATCTTGCGTTAATTGATAAATAATCCCTGCATCGTACATCAATTTATAATTTTTCTTATGGCGCTCATGGGTATAACCGCCGCCGCCATCTTTTGGTAGAGGTACAGTTATCACTTGTATTATTTGCTTATTAACTAATAATTTATTAGCAACAAAAGCTTCGGTAAACTGTCCATTTTGTTCAATAGCACCACGCATATCAGCGACATCCGCAGTGGTAATAACAAGATTAGGGCTCGTATATGCCATCACCTTATTACTTGCCAGTACCGCGGTAATCAGCATGGAAATAAGAAATAGCCCCTTTTTTGCTGAACACCATATTGGTGAATAAAATGACATTGGATTAGAAATTTTCATAGAGAAGCTCTTAGTTAGATTGCTTGTTGTTTAATAGCACAGCGGTATGCGGGCCTGCGGCATGTAGCTCTTTCACATTAGGCGCTGCTGTACCCTTAAAGTTATTATCATTTATAGCTGTTTTGGGTTCGCCTACGGTATGTTCAATAATGATCTCAGCAGTATCAGTAAAAGTATTATTGTCGATATTGGTAACCTGTACACCGTGCAAGTAAAGACTCGATCCAGTTTTATTACGCTTACCATTACCACTATTGTTAATAGCGTTTTTATACATCGCTAAATGAGGACCAAAAGTACTTTCGTCAGTGCCACCTCGATATAAGTTAACTAAAGCACCTTGTACATTATCAAAAGTGTTATTTTTTAAAATGACATATTCCGCGTTATAAATACCTAAGTCTTCAATTTCTTTGTTTAAGCGAAGAAAATCACCGGTGATATCGGTAAATTGGTTATTAGTTAACTCAATATAATCAGCAAACGAACCATTACCCGCGTCAAAAAAATGAAACGAATGATTAATATCAAGTCCACTCACCTTGCTATTACGCATAACAAAACGGTAGTTATAAACCATTCCCCATTTCTGTGAACGAACTAAGGTATTACCTGAAGCATCGGGACTGTTGCTACCATTTATATTCAAGCCATCAAGAGTTAAGCTACCTCCATCAGAAATTTGAAATAAGGTAGAACGCTGAAAAGTTACCTTAACCATGCCTTGATTTTGCGCTTTAATCGATACCGTTTTATTAATATCAATCATCTTTCTAACATCGTAATTTCCATCAGCCAATATAAGGACATCGCCATTACTTGCTGAAACCACAGCATTAAATAAAGCATCGTCTTCTGCTTTAACATTAATAGTATGACCCGATTCAAAGGCAACTAAGCCATCAGTTTTCTTGTACCAACTTGGACCTGTTGCTGATTTTAAAACGGGTGATAAACTCTTTTTAGCTCCCTTAGCCAAAAGTTTTTTGTCGGTAGGGTAAAGCAAGCCATTAGCTGCACGCTTAAGCTCAATATTCTGTTGGCTAATACCTGATGCTAGCTTTTCTAGCGCGACAGTATTTGCAATATTGCCTTTAAATTTAATGCCACTTACATCGTCAAATAGCGTAAAAGGTTGTTGACCATTATCATTAAAAATTAAGTTGTTTTGTACTTTAGAGTTAATTGGTACCGCACTTCTTTCTTGGTCGCTTCCTGCTGCTAGCTGAATATGATCAACATTAATTAAAGAATTATTTTCAATTAAAGCGTTATCAACTTGGTGATATCGATTAATAGATGAATTAGGAACGCCATTCATGACAGTAAAGCCACTGCCAAAACGATAACCGGTTAGTCCTTCAAGATAATTGTTACGAATAATTTGTTCTTTATTTATTACTCGAATACCACCGGTATGGTCAACGCCATTACCAAAGAAGACATTTTCTTCTATGATATTGCCATTACCGTGGCGTAAGGTCAGCGTACCTCTCGACTCAAAAAAGACATTATTACGAATTTTATTTTGTCCTGATTTAACTGATATTATTTCTACTTCACCATCACAGCGATCAAAATAATTATTTTCAACTAAGGTGTATGAATTTGATAATGAATAATGGCTGGTGCCAATACGAAGAGTTTCGCCACCATTAGAGCCAAGAATAGGGCGAGGGCCAAAATAGTTATGATCTATTTTATGATGATTCTCTTGACTATCTACTGTATCTAAACGAACAGCAAGAGTTACCCCTTTATTACGTTTACCGGTGAGGTAATTATGATCAAAACGATTATATTGACCATAAATAGCCACCCAATAGTCAGACTCACGCTTATCAGGATTACTGAAGTTATCAATAACAACTTCTGTTACCCGTGAATGATAAGCTAAATTTTCTTTATTACTTCTAAAAGCGACAACAGCACTACTAGGCGTATAACCATTTTTAAAAACTAATCCTGAAACGACTAAATGCTTACCAGACAACCTCAAATTTGATTGCCCAGTCAGGAAAACCTTACCTTTTGTTTGTGCCTTTAGTGTTATTGGCTTTTGTATTGTACCTTCGCCTTTAAACAAAATTTCAAAGTTATTCCATATGCCGTCAGACAAGATAATATTGTCACCCGGCTTTACTTTTTCCAATGCATTTTTATACGCCGTTTGATCGCCAACTAACCATTCTTTTGCCGCTAATTGGTTTGTTGTTAACATTAAGCAAAATGTTATGGTGAGACAACACAGTAGATAGGGTGATAGTTTAGTTTGCTGCATAAAATAACCTATGAAATTAAAGTGTAAAATTTAACGTTTTTACTAATAACTATTAAATAACGTCAACATATTGGTATTAATTGGATTTAGCTAAAATAAAAGTATCACTTCCCTTTACATTTCGGGCTTATCCAACGCCATTACTAATGTAATAAAACAGCTCACATCGTACTTCTAACTAACAATCGATTTAATTTAACTGATATCAACAGCCATTGTCAACCAAATCACATTACCAAATACCGTCCAATTGGTAATAATTAAAGTTGAATTTAGCGCTAGACCTTTATACAGAAGTTATCTTTACACCTAGACCAAAACATTAATAAACAGAAAATTCCTCACCTAATAGTTTTGCCATAAGCGCCAGAAGGCTATATGATTAGTTATATAGGGCATCACTTTATTATATTTAGCTAAGGAAAATAATATGAGCAGCAACCGCAGGCTATTTTGGGGTATTGTAGATAAAATAGAGGCTTTAATTGATTCTGAAATTTACACCGCAGGCAGTCGCTTACCACCAGAAAGAGAATTAGCTGAAACATTTAAAGTGAGCAGACCAACGATTCGAGAGGCAATAATTGCCCTAGAAGTTCGTGAGAAAATTGAAGTTAAAACAGGTTCCGGCGTTTATGTTTTAAAACCGGTTAACCAATTATCGGGCTTACACAAGCAAATTAATGCTTTTGAGGTTACTCAAGCTAGAGCATTAATTGAAGGTGAAGTAGCAGCGATTGCGGCAACAACCATCACCGAAGATGAATTGGTTCGCTTACATCAAACCTTAGTTGATATGGAAAACAGTCAGTTTATTGCTGCCGCTGATAAAGAATTCCATCAAATTATAGCCAATGCTACCCGTAATAGTGCGATGATTTTAACCGTACAAAATCTTTGGAAGCTTCGCTCATCAACACCAGAAATTATTAAAGATTATGACAGTGTTTGCAGTAAAGATAATTCAAAAACACTTGCAGAGCATAAAGCGATCTATCAGGCATTAAAATTAAGAGACGCTCCTCAAGCAAGGCTTGCTATGCACAGTCATTTTAACCGACTAATAAACGCCTTATTTGATGCCGTCGAGTCGAGAGCGTTAGAAGAAATAAAACAAAAAAACAGTGAAAAGCGTGGACTTTATTCAATTCCTCACTCTAACGATATTTAATTAATTATAACTTTATATCAGGTAAAACATAAAAGGCCTCTTTAATAGAGGCCTTTTATTTAACTATATCGTCAATCAACTCATCACTTAAAATCTAACAACAGTGCGGTCGCCTTACTAATAGCGTCATTATGCTAAAACAATATTCGTCACTTTAGCATGATATACATTGAAATTACTTCGCCAATTTAAGGAAGTAGTCAAATATTTCTGGCACGTTACCATTACCCATGTCGGCAGCAACTGCTGCATTTAGATTGGCAGAAGTACCTTCAGCAATTTGTGACACAGTACCAAGGTCTTTGACCATTTCTAAAAAGTAACCTAAATCTTTATTCGCATTAGCGATAGAGAAACCTAAATCACTTACACCATCTACGGCGTAGTTTTTACAAAAGCCCATAAACGGTGAGTTAGATGGACCTGTCGACATAATATCAAAAAGCTGTTGGCGGTCAACGCCAGCTTTATCAGCAACAGCAAAAGCTTGTGACATCGCTGTAACCGTAGTCATACCGATGAAGTTATTTATGAGCTTAGTCGTGTGACCTGCACCAAGAGCGCCAAGATGGAATACATTTTCACCTTGCTGTTCTAAAATAGGCTTCACTTTATTAAAAGTATCTAAGTCACCAGCAGCCATAATATTAAGTAAGCCATCTTTAGCATGAGCGGGTGTTCGACCTAATGGGGCATCAATCATCCCTGCGCCTTTCTTGGCAAGATCTGCACCAATCTTACGAGTAGATGCTGGTATAGAAGTACCAAAATCAATCAGAACAGCACCTTCTTTAATACCCGCTAAAATACCGTCTTCAGCATAAACTAGCTTTTCAACAACAACAGAAGTTGTTAACGCAAGCATTACTATATCACTACGTTCTGCGAGTTCTTTCGCTGAGGTGACTTCAGTAGCATTACCGCGAGCAATTACCTTAGCAACCGCCTCTTTATTTAAATCCATTACATTTACTTGAAAGCCACGCGTTTGTAAGTTTTCGACCATGTTGCCGCCCATAAGGCCAAGGCCGATGAAACCTATAATAGGTTTTGTCATATCTAACTCCTAAAAATATTATTGTTTGTTTATCTGAGTGCAACATTGCTCACTTTATCGATGGGCATGTTATTTTATTTGAGTATATTTAGCTAAATTATCTAAGCCCTAGGGTAATACTCGGTATATAAACCGAACACCGAACCTTATATTCAAGCGGTTAATAATTTCGGTATAAACACGGTATGCTTGTCTTGTGTCTATACAAACTTATTGCTTAGAAACACTCGAAACAATAAGGAACCATTAAATACTAACCAAAACAACAATAGGTGTCAACCAATCAATAATTATTGGTAATAGAGTTGGTTTAACTTATTAAAAATAATGAAGCTTATAGGTGTTACCCGTATTCATCTAAGCTATTTTATAGTTTAACCATTTCATTTATAACAGTCAGATAAAAACCAAGTATATGATTTAAATGCCCTTTAACTAAAATTTATTGTTAAATATATACTTATCATTATATGATAATTTATTATATTTTTAGCTCATACAAAGCGCTGAAGTTTTACAATAACGTTTATATTGTTACTAATAAACATCACTTTAATGGCTATTATCTAATAGATTAGTGTTGAATCAATTGTGCGCCGCCACCCGGTCAACCAATAAAAAATATATGGTTGATCAGCAAAAATTCAACCATAACCTATCTAGACCATTACAATATATAAACTACACTCCTTTATATTTTATTAGAATATAAAAGATACATATAAAAATAAAAACATTCGTTATTACTAATGCACAATAATCGACCAAAAACTGTTTATTCAATAACTTACAAGACAAAACAACAATAAACAAACAACCTGGTAACCAACGAAGCGAATATTGGTATACCAATTTACACATTTTTACACTTGTTTTGTATAACCAAAAGATTGACCTTTCCAATTTTTATTGTAACTATCTGTAGTAATTCCTTATCAGTACTAAGTAATTTACTTGTAAGGTGTTGGGGGTTTAGGGGACGACTTTTATAAATTAAAGATGTGGCTTTTGAGATGTTTACAAATCAAATTTCAAAAAAACTACACAGGGGAAATATATGAGACAAAAATTATCAAAATTAACATTAGCGATTCTTTCAGCTACCTCGCTGAATTTTGCAGCATCGGTAAGTGCACAAGAAGCTGAAATAGAACCACAAGTAAACAATGAAACTGAAATTGAAGTAATTCAGGTTACGGGTATGCGAAGCTCTCTAACGACTGCCCTTGCAGAAAAACGTGAAACAGCTAACCTGGTCGAAGTCATTATGGCTACAGATATTGGTAAGCTACCTGACCAAAACCTTGCAGAGGTTCTTGAAAACGTAACAGGCGTTCAAATCACAAGAACAGCTGGTATAGGTACTGGTGTTCAAATTCGTGGTAGTAACGCTAACCGTGTTGAAATTAATGGTGCTTCGACAGTCGGCTCAGGGTCTGGACGAAGTGGAATGAATTTTGAAGATCTTTCAGCGGCCATTATCGCGGGTGTTGAAATAACAAAATCACCAGAAGCTAAAACGACCGAAGGCTCTATTGGTGGCACGGTAAATTTACGTACTATTCGTCCTCTTGAGTTGACTGAGACATTAGGATCACTTCGCTTACAAGGTGAAGACAGTAGTTTAACCACTGATGGTGTTCAGCCAAGATTCTCAGGAGCATACGGAGATAACTGGGAACTTGACTCAGGTAAATTTGGATTTGTTATAAGTGGTAGCTACGCTAAACAAGAAGCTACGTCATTTCGTCCACGCGTTGACCGTGATGGTAGCCTTGTTGAAAATGTTAACGCTGACGTCTATAGAAGTGGCACATTAGAAGATCAAGCAACTAAAAGACCTGCAGCTCAAGATTTCGATTTTCTCGGCATTCAATTCCTTAATCAGGAATTAGAAAATTTTGAATATGAAACAACCAATATTGCCACTACTCTTGAGTTTGCCCCTAACGACAACACGAAATTTTTCTTTGATGCTATTATTACCAGCCAAGAGCGTCGTCAAGAAAGTACACGAGTACAAGGTTCAGGTGTTAGTAGTGTACTTAACTACACTTTACCTTCTCAGTTTGAAACAATAAACTTTGGCTCTCTTGATGGTGTAAATCTAGGCAGTATTCAAGCGGCTACCAGAGGCACAATTCAACCAATCAATTCAGTTGATGACGACGATCCAAACTTACGCTTTAACAGTGATACTGGTGCTCGTGTCACAGACACCGAAGTTTTTAGATTTGGTGGTGAATGGCAAGGTAATAACTTATTTGTAAGTGCTGAGTTGTCTACAGCAAATTCTGATACCGTTACCCCTTCATTAAACACTCAATTAAACTTTATTAACCCTAACCCACTGACGCCTCTTGATGGTTCGAGTAACGATAACAGTGTGCCATTTATTTATGATTTAACTGGTGACTCATTGGCATTTGGTATTGATTTTGCTTCTCCATTCGCACCAACTGTTGATGATTTACTTAATCCAAATAACGTTGTGCTAGATCAGGTAGACATAAGTAGAAGCTCTACAGATAATTCTGAAAATGCATTCCGCACTGATTTCACTTATTTTATCGATGAAAGTATGATCACTTCTGTTGATTTCGGTTATCGCTACAATGAAACAAAACATAGTGCAGTATCAATATCTGATCGTATTGGTGGCTTCAGCAAAATGGTTGATAGTCCAAACGGCGCTTTGTTTTCAGAACTTCTTGTTGCTGGTCCTAGCCACTTTGGTGATGCCGATGGTAGAGAACTAGCCCTTAGAAATTTTCTTATTGTTAATCCAGACTTAGCATTCAATGATCCAGACGGTGTGTTAGCGACCTTAGAAGCGGCTATTGTTGCTCATGGCGGTAAACAAGACTTTTCAAACCTGACACCTTCAGATACCGCAGCTTTTAAAATAAAAGAAGAAACGCATGCGCTATACGCACAAGCAAACTTTGAATATAAAATGTTCCGTGGTAATTTTGGTGTTCGTCATATATCAACAGATATTGCATCAACAGGTAATACAGTAGTCAATGGTGTTGCAACGCCAGCAACAAACAAAGGTGATTATAGTTATACATTACCTCGTTTGAATTTAGTTGCCGATGTAACTGACGATGTGGTTTTACGTTTAGGTTGGGGTAAAGACATTCTTCGTCCTAACTTTGGCGATTTAAATACCTCGGTATCATTTGGTACAAACGAAAATCAATCTGTCGAAATTGGTAATGCTGGTTTGGAACCTGAAGAAGTCACTTCGTTTGATCTTTCTGCTGAATGGTATTTTGCTGAGGCAGCAGTAGTTAGTATCGGCTATTTCAAAAAAGAACGTACTAACTTATTTGTTACTCAATTAGAAAGTGCAGCAATTGACGCAAACGGTTGGCGTGAACCTGGACCTACATGTGCAGGAGGCGGTATCTATAACCCTGCCGTTCAGCCTAATGCAATCGGAGATCCAAATACCACAGGTTTGTGTGTTGATGTTGAAACACTCTTTAATGATACTGCAACAACGACTCAATCAGGTATAGAAATGGCTGTCCAGTATGACCTTTCCAGCTTCGAAGAAGACTTAGGTTGGGCATCAGGTTTCGGCATTGTCGCCAACTACACCATACAAGAGTATAAAGGCGGTTCAGCTTTTTACACTTCAGCGTCACGCGGAACAGATATCCTTAATGCAATACAAGGTGTTTATGACGATGCAAACTTTGTCACGTATTCATCAGAACGAGGTTTACTTGATTTTTCAGAAAACGCTTACAATGTAGCTGTTTACTATGAAAAATTTGGTCTTTCAGCAAGATTACGTTATACGTGGCGTGATGCGTTTCGCACTGAAGATACTGCAGCGGGCGCTAGCCTTAACTCTACATTAGGCTTCCCTGTTGTAACCCATGACAGAGGACAACTTAATGCTAGTGTAAGTTATGACGTCGATGAAAATTTAAACCTTGGTGTTGAAGCTGTCAACTTAACAGAGTCAGACATTACACAGTCATGTGTTAATGAAGGGGCTATGTTATGTGCTCAAGGTATAACAGACCGTCGTATTACCTTTGGTATTAGCTACAAGTTCTAAGAAATAAAAAGCGCTTATTCCGTCCTATAGTCATATTTATTTGGATGTCAGCGCTGTAGGTAAAGCATCAATTAAGTCATTAATGAGAAAAATCTCGTTAATGACTTTTTTTTAAATAAAAATAGTGCTGTGATAACAACCAAGGTTATTGTAGAAAATAAAAAGTGCTTTTTCTAAAATTATAAAAGTGTAATGGGGGCTAAGCGGACTGTTTATTAAGACAAATTAGTGTCTACATTAGATGAAAGACCCTAACAATGAATCTATGACCAATAAAAAAGCGACCACTCAAAAGAGTAAGTCGCTTTATAATTAAGATCTCATATCTATTAACTAGATCTCAAACCTATTTATCGATAACAACAGTTTTCTTTAATATAAGACCTATTACTCAACGGTAACTGATTTTGCTAAGTTACGAGGTTGATCAACATCTGTGCCTTTAATTATTGCGACATAATATGAAAGCAATTGCAGTGGTAACGTATAAACAATGGGTGCGATTAAATCGTCACATACCGGCACATTAATAACTTTCATCGTATCATCACTGGCAAAATTTGCTTCACTGTCAGCGAACACATACATTAAGCCACCGCGCGCGCGGACTTCTTCAACATTTGATTTAAGCTTTTCAATTAAATCATTTTTAGGCGCAACAACGATTACAGGCATATCAGCATCAATTAACGCTAATGGTCCATGTTTTAATTCACCAGCGGCGTATGCTTCAGCATGGATATAAGAGATTTCTTTTAACTTTAAAGCCCCTTCCATAGCGATAGGATATTGGTCGCCACGACCTAAAAACAAAGCGTTGTGTTTGTCAGCAAAGTCTTCTGCTAAATCTTCGATAGAACTTGCTAATGCTAAGACTTCTTCTAGTTTACTGGGTAAAGCCATTAATGAACTGGCGATTTCATTTTGAACCGCTTCACTCATACCGTGATGTTTACCTATAGCCCAAGTCATCATTAACAAGCCGACTAACTGTGTGGTAAATGCTTTGGTAGAAGCAACGCCAATTTCTGCGCCCGCTTTGGTCATGAAAGCGAGATCAGATTCACGTACTAAAGATGAACCGGCTACGTTACAAATAACTAAGCTGGCTTTATAGCCAAGCTCTTTTGCTAAGCGAAGTGCCGCTAAAGTATCAGCTGTTTCACCCGACTGAGAGATAGTTACAATTAAGGCATTTTTAGGAACATGAGACTTTCGGTATCTAAACTCACTAGCAATCTCTATATTACAAGAAACACCCGCTAGCGACTCTAACCAATACCGAGCAACCATACCTGAATGGTAGCTAGTACCACAGGCAATAATCTGTACGTGTTCGATACCCTTAAATATTTCATCAGCGCCTTCACCAAAAGTATTCATATCGAGCACATTACCAGACAAGCGCCCCTCTAAAGTATTGCGGATAGCCGTAGGTTGTTCATAAGTTTCTTTTAGCATGTAGTGACGGTATTCACCTTTATCACCACTGTCTTGACTGATATCTTGTTCTTTTGCTTCACGCTTTACGGGTACGCCGTTAGTATCAAATACGTTAACTTCAAAACGAGTGACTTCAGCAACGTCACCTTCTTCAAGAAAAGCAAACTTTCGCGTGACCGGTAATAGCGCCATCATATCAGAGGCTATAAAATTTTCACCTACGCCATAACCTATCACTAAAGGGCTGCCAGAGCGTGCAACAACTACACGACTCTTATCGGTAGTATCAAGTACAACTGTGCCATAGGCGCCATCAAGCTGCTTAACTGTTTTTTGTACTGCTTCAAGTAAGGTCGCTGATGTTTTCAATTCAAGATGAACTAAATGAGCAATAACTTCAGTATCTGTTTCTGAAACAAATTCGTAGCCCATGCCCTGCAAACGTATTCTTAAACTTTGGTGATTTTCGATGATACCATTATGAACAACAGCGATATTTTCACTAGATACATGTGGGTGAGCATTCACTTCACTTGGCGCACCATGAGTAGCCCAGCGCGTATGAGCAATACCTGTTCCACCTGATAAAGGGGTTGTTATTAAAGCGTCTGCTAACTCTTGTACTTTGCCTAAGCGGCGTACTCTGTTTAATTGGTTGTTATTATCGATAATAGCAACACCGGCTGAGTCATATCCACGGTATTCTAGGCGTTTTAACCCTTCAACTAATATATCTGCTACATCACGTTGTGCTACAGCACCTACGATCCCACACATAGTTTTTCCTTTTATTTTGCAATGAGTAATTTAACGTCTTGTTCTAAGAGTTTGGCTTTGAGTTCATCAGACAGATCTGCATCAGTGATCAGTATGTCTATATTTTGCCAAGGAATTTCAACGTTAGGTATTTTACGATTAATTTTTTCAGATTCAACAAGTACAATAACTTCACGAGAGACGTCGGCCATCACGCGGCTAAGCCCTAAAAGCTCATTAAAAGTAGTCGTGCCACGCTCTATATCGATACCATCGGCACCAATAAAAAGTTGGTCAAAATCATAAGATCTCAAGACACTTTCCGCTACTTGACCTTGAAAAGACTCAGAATGTGTATCCCAAGTGCCCCCGGTCATCAATAATGTCGGTTCATTTTCAAGCGCATGTAAGTCAGAAGCTATAGCTAAAGAGTTGGTCATTACGATTAAACCTTGTTTGCTATTAAGCTCTTTCACTAAGGCCGAAGTCGTACTACCGCTGTCGATAATGATGCGGTTATGATCACGAATAAGTGTTGCCGCTTTACTGGCAATTGAAACCTTTCGTTTCGAAACTTTATCAGACTTATGCTCGATAATATCTCTAGGTAAAGGCACAGCTCCACCGTAGCGTCTGAGCAATAATCCGCTATTTTCTAGCGCAGCTAAATCTTTTCTGATGGTTACTTCTGAAGTAACGAATTTTTTTGCAAGACTATCGACACTTACTTCTCCGTGCTCATTAAGCTCAGAGATAATACTGTGGCGACGCTGCTGGGTGTTTCTTTTTGACATGCGATTAAGTTTATCTTTTGTTTCGTCACTTATCTTACAGAATAAGTTTCGTTTAGTAACTTAAGCTATTAGAACAAAAGTATGCTTTTATGGCAATAAATATTTATTTCACTGATATTAATCCTAATTAATATCAGTGAACATAAAAAAGAGGCACATATTGCGCCCCTTTCATTTTAAATATCAATTAACCTAGCTTTTTTTGGTCGGTCTTTGCCAGCCGGCTATATTTCTTTGTTTACCTCTAGCAACAGCTAATTCACTGGCTGCTACATCTTTGGCAATAACAGAGCCTGCACCTATGGTGGCATTAGCACCGATAGTAACCGGGGCCACTAACGAACTATTTGAACCGACGAAAGCACCGTCATCTATAATAGTTTTAAACTTATTAACGCCATCATAGTTACAAGTGATGGTTCCAGCGCCAATATTTACATTCTGACCAATAATCGTATCGCCCAGATACGTTAAGTGTCCCGCTTTACTACCAGCTCCTAAAGTTGTTTTTTTCATTTCAACAAAATTACCAACATGAGAGTCTTTATTCATTACAGAGCCGGGGCGTAGTCGAGCAAATGGGCCGACAGAACAGTCTTTACCAACAACGGCGTCTTCGATAATACTATTTGCTTTAACTATGCTATTTTCGCCGATTGTACAATTTTTTAAAATACAATTGGCTCCTATTTGCACACCACTCGCTAAGGAAACATCACCTTCGAAAATACAATTGATGTCGATATGCACTTCTTCTCCAATGACTACGTTTCCACGAATATCGATGCGGTTAGGATCACGTAGGCTTGCCCCTGCTATCATTAACGCTTCGGCTTCACGTAGTTGGAAAGCTCGTTCTAATGAAGCAAGTTGCACTCGATTATTGGCACCTTCAACTTCAATCTCGGTATCGGGATGCGCAGTAGCAATAGTTTTACCTTCATGATGACATGCGGCAATAATATCAGTTAAGTAATATTCACCTTGGGCATTGTCACTTGACAAATTTGCTAACCAACGTTTTAAATCTCCACCATTTGCTAATAAAATGCCGGTATTAGCTTCAGTAATTAATAACTGTTCGGCCGAAGCATCTTTTTGCTCTATGATGCCAACCACTGCATTATCTTTACGCATTATACGACCGTAGCCAGTAGGATCAGCTAAATTTACCGTTAGTAATCCCATACCATGGTCTGGTTTAACCGCTAATAATTTTTCTAATGTACTAACTTTGGTCAGTGGTACATCACCATAAAGCACTAAAACATTTTCATTATCTTTAATGAAAGGTGATGCCATATCTACGGCATGTCCGGTACCTAGTTGTTCTTTTTGTTCAATAAAGGTTAAATCATCATTTGCACTACTCTTCGCTATTGTCGCTTTTAATACTTCACCACCAAAGCCATAGACAATATAGATATTATCGGCGTTTAATTGGCGTGCAGCATTAATGACATGGCTAACCATAGGTTTGTCAGCAATTGCGTGAAGTACTTTAGGGAGTGATGAACGCATGCGAGTACCTTTACCCGCGGCAAGAATGACAACTGAAAGAGACATAGTATATCCGTTATTTATGTTTTTGATGGTAATAACAAATATTGTAACCTTGTTTTAACAGATAAACTATAGCCATGTAGCGCTATAAGTATCTGATATATTTTTACATCATCAAGATTAATCGCTTAACAAAGTTCAGTAAATTTAACCGAGTGACTTTGTGGTAAGACTTAATTAGCCAGTATATTAAAGACAAAAAAAAGCGATATATACCTTAAGTAAATATCGCTTTTCTGTCACTAAAACTTAGTGTTTTGTCTGTAAAGTTAGACTTTTTTATTAGACGCTTGTATTACGCGTAATTGCGCAGTTACTCGCGCTAATTCAGCCGCAACTTCAGCAAAACCAACATCTCCGCCATGGGCGTTCATGTGTTTTTCTGCACGTTGCTTAGCTTCTAATACTTCTTTTTCATCCAAATCGTCTGCACGTATCGCTATATCAGCTAATACGGTTACGTTATTTGGTTGAACTTCTAACATGCCGCCAGAAAGATATATAACATCTACTGAGCCACCATATTTAACAATACGAGCCATACCAGGTTTTAGCGAGGTCAATAAAGGTGCGTGACCAGGCATAATACCTAGTTCACCTTCTGAACCTGTGATCTGTAATGATTCAATACGTCCAGAGAATAGATTCTCTTCTGCACTTACTACATTTAGATTTACCGTCATTGCTGACATTTTGACCTCCTAAAGTAGGCGGTTAGATAGTCAATAAGTCGATGACTTACGTTAACCTAACACGCCCAAGCAAATTACATGTTTTTAGCTTTTTCAACTGCTTCTTCGATAGAACCAACCATATAAAAAGCTTGCTCAGGTAAATCATCGTATTCACCTGCAAGTAGGCCTTTAAAACCACTGATAGTGTTTTTAAGTGACACATACTTACCAGGAGAACCGGTGAATACTTCAGCAACAAAGAACGGTTGAGATAAAAAGCGTTGAATCTTACGTGCACGATTCACTGCTAATTTGTCTTCTTCAGATAATTCATCCATACCTAAGATGGCGATAATATCTTTAAGTTCTTTGTAACGTTGTAATGTTGATTGAACACCACGGGCAGTTTCATAATGCTCAGCGCCAACAACTAATGGATCAAGTTGACGAGAAGTAGAATCTAGTGGGTCAATTGCAGGGTAAATACCTTGCGAAGCGATATCACGACTCAATACAACCGTTGCATCTAAGTGAGCAAAAGTAGTAGCTGGAGAGGGATCAGTCAAATCATCTGCTGGTACGTATACCGCTTGGATTGAAGTGATTGAACCTTTCTTAGTTGAAGTAATACGCTCTTGAAGTACACCCATTTCTTCAGCAAGTGTTGGTTGATAACCAACCGCTGATGGCATACGACCAAGAAGTGCAGATACTTCAGTACCGGCTAATGTATAACGGTAAATGTTATCAACAAAGAATAATACGTCACGACCTTCGTCACGGAATTTCTCAGCCATTGTTAAACCTGTAAAGGCAACACGTAAACGGTTTCCTGGAGGCTCGTTCATTTGACCGTAAACAAGTGATACTTTATCAAGTACATTTGAATCGTTCATTTCATGATAGAAATCGTTACCTTCACGAGTACGCTCACCTACACCAGCAAATACTGAGTAGCCGCTATGCTCAATCGCGATGTTACGAATAAGTTCCATCATGTTAACGGTTTTACCAACACCAGCACCACCGAACAAACCAACTTTACCACCCTTAGCGAATGGACAAACTAAATCGATTACTTTGATACCAGTTTCAAGTAGCTCATTTGACATCGCTTGGTCAGCATATGCTGGCGCTTGGCGGTGAATTGACCACTTTTCTTCTTCGCCGATTGGGCCAGCTTCATCGATAGGCTCACCCAATACGTTCATGATGCGACCCAAAGTTGCAGTACCTACTGGAACTTGGATATTATCACCTGTGTTTTCTACATTCAGACCACGACGTAAACCGTCAGATGAACCCATGGCGATAGTACGAACTACGCCACCACCAAGTTGCTGTTGTACTTCAAGTACTAAGCCACTAAGGTTACCTTCAGTTATTTTTAACGCGTCATATACCTGAGGTACAGCATTTTGTGGAAATTCTACATCCACAACTGCGCCAATGATTTGGACGACTTTACCTGTACTCATGTTTAATCCTCTAATCTTGTGCTCTTATTTACTAATAAAATAAACAAAGAACTTTTGTTTATACCGCTGCTGCACCAGCACAGATTTCACCCAATTCTTGAGTAATACTTGCTTGACGCGCTTTGTTATATACCAATTGTAAATCATCAATTAAGTCACCCGCATTATCTGTTGCAGCTTTCATTGCAACCATACGAGCAGCTTGTTCACAGGCGAGATTTTCAACCACACCTTGATATACTTGCGATTCCGTATAACGAACGAGCAGTTTTTCAAGTAAAACTTGAGCATCAGGTTCGTATAAATAATCCCAGCTATGCTTAAATGCGTCATCATCTGACTTAGGCAGAGGTAAAAGTTGATCGATTGTTGGTTTTTGCGTCATGGTATTAACAAATTTGTTATATACAATGAACAATCTATCTATTTCACCATTATCATAGGCGTTCAACATTACCTTAACACTACCAATTAAATCAGTTAGTGAAGGATTGTCACCTAATCCAGACTTCTGCGACACTATTTTAGCACCGATATTGTTAAAAAATGACGTAGCTTTAGAACCCACTATGGCAAATTCAACATCGGCGCCCGCTGTTTGGTGTGTACCCGCATCAACAAGTACCTTTTTAAATAAATTAATATTTAAACCACCACACAAACCACGGTCTGTTGAGACAACGATATAACCTACACGCTTGACTTCACGTTCAACCATATATGGATGACGAAATTCTAAATTACCAAGTGCGACGCGACCGATCACATCTCGCATATTCTCAGCGTATGGACGAGATGCAGCCATATTATCTTGCGCTTTGCGCATTTTACTAGCTGCAACCATTTCCATTGCGCTGGTGATCTTCTGTGTATTTTTTACACTTCCAATCTTTGATTTAATCTCTTTACCACCAGCCATGACTATTCTCCAAAAAGGTGAACTAAATTACCAAGTTTGAGTAGCTTTAAAAGCTTCAATCGCTTTCGCTAAACCAGACTCGATATCTTTGTTATAGTCGCCTTTTTCATTGATAGTAGCCATCAACTCAGCGTGATCATTGTTTACGTAAGTGCGTAATGCATCTTCAAAATCAACCACTTTAGCGATTTCAACATCGTTCAAGTAACCTTTTTCTGCAGCAAATAACGATACGGCTGTTTCAGCAATTGACAATGGACTGTATTGCTTTTGCTTCATCAGTTCAGTAACACGTTGTCCATGCTCTAATTGAGCACGAGTCGCGTCATCTAAATCTGAAGCAAATTGAGCAAATGCAGCTAATTCAGCATATTGTGCTAAGGCTAAACGTATACCACCACCTAACTTCTTGATGATCTTAGTTTGCGCAGCACCACCAACACGAGAAACAGAAATACCAGCGTTAACAGCAGGACGAATACCTGAGTTAAATAGGTTAGACTCTAAGAAAATCTGACCATCAGTAATTGATATTACGTTAGTTGGTACGAAAGCAGATACATCACCCGCTTGCGTTTCAATGATAGGTAAAGCCGTTAATGAACCCGTTTTACCTTTAACTGCACCGTTGGTAAACTTTTCTACGTATGCTTCGTTTACACGAGCAGCACGTTCAAGTAAACGACTATGAAGATAGAAAACGTCACCTGGGTAAGCTTCACGACCTGGTGGACGACGTAAAAGTAATGAAATTTGACGGTAAGCAACTGCTTGCTTAGACAAATCATCATATACGATTAATGCATCTTCACCACGATCTCGGAAGTATTCACCCATAGTACAGCCAGAATATGCTGACAAGTACTGTAGTGCGGCAGCTTCAGAAGCACCAGCAACAACAACGATAGTATTATCTAACGCGCCGTGTTCTTCTAAAGAACGTACTAAGTTAGCAACTGTAGAAGCCTTTTGGCCTATTGCTACATATACACACTTAATACCAGTATCTTTTTGGTTAATAATGGCATCTAAAGCGATGGCAGACTTACCAATTTGACGGTCACCAATGATAAGTTCACGTTGGCCACGGCCAATTGGAATCATTGAATCAATTGATTTAATACCTGTTTGTACAGGTTGATCAACAGATTTACGTTCGATAACACCTGGTGCTAAAACTTCAACAGGAGAAAAACCATCATTTTCAATAGGTCCTTTACCGTCAATAGGCTCACCCAAAGTGTTAACCACTCGACCTAATAAACCACGACCTACTGGTACTTCTAAAATACGACCAGTACTTTTAACTTTTACGCCTTCAGCTAAGTCAGCGTATGGACCCATAACTACCGCACCGACCGAATCACGGTCAAGGTTTAACGCGATAGCAAAACGGCTACCAGGAAGTTCGATCATTTCACCTTGCATTACATCAGCAAGGCCATGTATACGAATAATACCGTCAGTTACAGAAACGATAGTACCTTCGTTGCGAGCTTCGCTGACAACGTCAAACTGTTCAATACGATTTTTGATCAGTTCGGCGATTTCAGTGGAATTCAGTTGCATGCTCTTTTCCCTTATTCTAGGATTGTAAAATTGTTGCTAAACGGCTCAATTTACCTTGTATAGAGCCATCAATTACCATGTCATCAGCTTTAATAATTAAACCTGAAATAATAGTCGCATCGACAATACAATTAAGCTTTACTTTTCGAGCCAAACGCTTTACAAGCGCGGCGCTAAGTGTTGTTTTTTGCTCTGCTGTAATTTCTACAGCTGAGGTTACATCCACAGTAACTTCTTGCTCAAATTCAGCTTTAAGTGCTAAAAATTGCGTCAAAACATGTGGTAGCACCAACAAGCGTTCGTTTTCTGCCATTATTTTCAAGAAATTTTGGCCTTGACTGTCTATTTGCTCGCCACAAACACTTAAAAAAAGTGCTTGTGCCTGCTCGACTGAAGCACCACCAGAAAGAACCCCTTTAATGGTTTCATCTTTGGCAACTTCAGCAGCAAAGGTCAGCTGTGATAACCAGCTATCAATAGCCTTTGCTTCAACAGCAAAATCGAACGCTGCTTTAGCGTAAGGACGAGCGACAGTTGTCAATTCAGACATAGCTCTATTCCCTCTTAAAGTTCAGCGACGAATTTATCTAAGATGTCACTATGTGTGGCGGCATCAATAGAACGTTCAAGAATCTTCTCGGCACCGGCGACAGCAAGAATAGCAAATTGTTTGCGCAATTCTTCTTTAACACGGTTACGTTCAGTTTCGATTTCTGTGTGACCTGTAGCTAAGATTTTTTCTTTCTCAGCTTGAGCTTTTACTGCAGCTTCTTCAACTATTTGCGTTTCACGTTTTTTCGCTGCTTCGATAATTTCGGCAGCTTGTGACTTAGCTTCTCTAAGTTGAGCAGTAGCTTTTTCTTGAGCAAGCTCAAGATCATTTGCAGCACGGTCTGAAGCAGCAAGTCCATCAGCGATCTTTTTCTGGCGAGCTTCAATAGCATCGTTCAATGGTGGCCATACATATTTCATGCAGAACCAAACAAAAACAACGAATGCTATTAATTCACCAATTAGAGTGGCGTTTAAATTCACAACCGCTCCTCCTTAATAGTAAGCTGTTCAAATAATGAAATTAAAGTACAAACAATAATACCATCGCGATACCAACACCGATCATAGCAACGGCATCGATTAAACCAGCTAAAATAAACATTTTCACTTGTAGTGAAGGAGCTAGTTCTGGTTGACGTGCACACGCTTCCAAGAATTTACCACCCATGTTACCAAAGCCAATTGCAGTACCAATAGCACCAAAACCGATTAGTAAAGCAACTGCGATAAACTTAATCGCTTCAGGCATTGTTAATATTTGTTCCATTTTTTTCTCCAAAGTTTTAATTGTAAAGTTAAAGTTAAAGTTAAAGTTAAGGTTAAAGGTTAAAAATTAATGATTATCAGAACTCGCCATACTTAAGTAAACGATTGTTAG
The DNA here is from genome assembly GCF_014077195.1 of Colwellia sp. BRX9-1. Classification (NCBI taxonomy): domain Bacteria; kingdom Pseudomonadati; phylum Pseudomonadota; class Gammaproteobacteria; order Alteromonadales; family Colwelliaceae; genus Colwellia; species Colwellia sp. BRX9-1. The sequence continues at coordinate 42,009 of NZ_JACGVM010000005.1, read as the reverse complement.
CATCATAAAGACGAATGCTTGCAATACGATAACTAATATATGGAATACAGCCCAGACAAAGTGCAATGGAAGCTGCATCAAACCAACAGCGCCAATTAAGATGAATATTAATTCACCTGCATATAAGTTACCAAACAAACGTAGTGCTAACGAAAATGGCTTAGCAATAAGAGCAATGGTTTCAAGTAATAAATTACAAGGGATCAAAAATACCATCGCTAACTTGTTTTTGGTGTTGAACGGGTGCAAGGTTAATTCTTTAACAAAACCGCCAAGACCTTTTATTTTTATTGAATAAAAAATCATCAATAAAAATACGCCAAGTGCTAGAGCAGCCGTTAAATTAATATCTGTTGTTGGTACAACTTTCATGTAGACATCGTGACTGTCCATGCCGAAAGCAGTTTCACCGACAAAACCAGCAAATGCAGGTAAGAAATCAACTGGAATTAAGTCCATTAAGTTCATTAAAAAGACCCAAACAAATATCGTTAAGGCTAATGGTGCAATTAATGTACTTTTTCCTTGGAACGTTTTATTAACGTTGTCACCGACAAACTCGACAACCATTTCAATAAAACATTGAAATTTATCAGGAACACCTACAGTAGCTCCTTTAGCAGCTTTGCGAAAAGTCCACAAAAACAGCATACCTAGGCCAATTGACCATGCTAGTGTATCTATATGCCATGTCCAAAACCCACTGTCACTACATGCTTTATTAAATGCTAAACCAGTATCGGTTGTACACATTTTTGCATTAGTTAAATGGTGTTGGATATGGCTTGATAAGGTGACTTCTTCTGCCATTTTATTATCCCAAAAGTTAAAGTTTATAAATCTTTATCGCCAGTGAATTAACGTTCAGTTAAAAAAACTGGCAGTAGTAATGTTAAAAACACCACCACACAATATGTGCTTAAAAATATTAAGGGTGAAATCACTAAAAATTTAAATACTAGCGCGAATAATAACGCTGTATAGAGCATTTTTAATTTTACGCCGGTATAAAAAGATTCCATAACCTTTCTTGAGGCATTTGCACCTGCATACTTAAATGCTTTATAAGCGAAAATAATATTAGGAACTATCACCACTACTCCACCTACAAGTAAAGAGTAAGCGTATAAGAGTCCCCAATTGAAATATGTTATTACCGCGCATATAACGACCAACATTGTCATTATACCGATTTGTCTCGACGCTAATTTTCGACCAGGCGTAGTTAATAAATTTTGATAACCTTTCGCCACTGCGGTCTCCAACGTAATGCTTCGTAGTCATAGTATTTTTTAAAGTTAATACTTTAACTTTAAAAAAGTCGTCGCAAGTATACTTAATTACAGCACTAATGCAACAAAATAGGGCGTTGATTGCCCCAATATGTACAAAATTTAACACTAAATTTAGAAAGCTTTAATCGAAAATGAAAACGTTACCTTTGAATGACATAACTAAAGATAAAATAGTTAAATAAAACTTATTTTTTATCCTGGTTAATGGGTAATAAACAATATTTTTTATTATTACCCGTTAACTACCTTAAATATAATATGCGCGTAATCTAATAAGAGTTGAAGCGAGAAATAATACTATCAAGCTCAGATAGGTCGCTGTAGGAGATAACCAATTTTCCTTTACCTTTTTTGTTATGAGCAATTGTCACCTGTGAACCAAATCTTTCTGATAAATTTTGCTCTAAACTTTTAGTATCTGGGTCTTTTTCTTTTTCTTCAATCACCTTCTCTGGTGCTTGTATCTTTTTAATTAACGCTTCTGTTTCACGAACGGTTAAATCTTTAGCAACAACAGTTCTAGCCGCATTACTTTGTATGTCTTTTTCTAATGCTAGTAACGCACGTGCATGTCCCATTTCGATATCACCGTGTTCTAGCAATGTCTTAACGTCTTCGTTGAGATTATTTAAACGCAGTAGATTAGAAACAGTCGTTCTAGATTTACCCACCGCATTGGCTACTTCTTGGTGCGTTAACTCAAATTCTGTTAATAAACGCTCTAATGCAATAGCTTCTTCCATTGCATTAAGATCTTCACGCTGAATGTTTTCAATTAAGGCAATAGCGATTGCAGCTTCATCGGGTACATTTTTAATTAAACAAGGAACCTTGTCCATTTTAGCTAATTGCGCGGCTCGCCATCGACGCTCGCCAGCAATTATTTCATAATTGTTTTCACTAATATTTCGAACAACAATTGGCTGTATAATTCCTTGAGAAAGAATAGAATTTGATAAATCTTCTAAAGCCTCAGCCGACATATCTTTGCGGGGTTGGTATTTACCCTGTTGTAATTGCTCTATGGGTAAATATTGTAATTCACTGTCTTGATTAGAAGATAAATTACGTTGAGTCGCATCATCAGTTTCTTTATTTGATGTTAATAATGCATCAAGGCCACGACCTAGGCCTCTACGTTTTGCTGGACTCATAATTTTCCTTCGGGTTTATCTAAATAGTTAATCAATTGTTTTTTCAGGTTTTTGTTTTTTTTGTTCTGCTTTACGTAATATTTCACCGGCAAGTGCTAAATACGCTTTTGCACCAGTTGATGACTTATCGTAATACATTACTGGTGAGCCAAAACTGGGTGCTTCAGCTAAACGGACATTACGTGGAATTACGGTTCGGTAAACTTTATCACCAAAATGACGTTTCAATTGTTCTGAGACATCATTAGCTAATCGGTTACGGGGGTCGTACATCGTTCGCAAAATGCCTTCTATGTGTAAGTCAGCATTCACTACCGATGTTAACTGCGAAACTGTGTCCATAAGTGCTGTTAAGCCTTCTAATGCATAGTATTCACATTGCATGGGCACCAACACCGAATCAGCAGCAGTCATGGCGTTCACTGTCAGCATATTCAATGAAGGAGGGCAGTCAATTATAATATAATCATATTGATCGCGAATAGGGGCTAAGGCATTTTTTAGACGATGTTCTCGAGAATACACTTGCATTAATTTGATTTCAGCAGCAGTAACATCAGTGTTGGCGGCAATTAAATCATATAAACCTGACGTTTCTCGACATACCACTTCTTCGAAAGACTTTTGTTCGACAAGTAATTCATAGCATGTTGCGTGTACTTCATACTTATCGATTCCACTGCCCATAGTGGCATTGCCTTGAGGGTCTAAATCAATTAATAATATTTTTCGTTTGGTTGCTGCTAGTGAGGCAGCTAAATTAACAGATGTTGTTGTTTTACCAACCCCACCTTTTTGGTTAGCAACCGCAATGATTTTTCCCACAATGACCTCGAAAGTATTTTATTATATTATTATTTTTTTTAGTTTAATAACATGGCGTTCGCCTTGTAAATTAGGCACGATTATTTCGCTACTGTCTACAAACTTTATATGTTCTGGTAATTGTTCTATTTCTTCGCGGGGAAATTGACCTTTTAGTGCATAAAATCGCCCCGTTTCATCCGCAATCAGATGTTGACACCAATTGACCATATCTTCAAGTGATGCAAATGCTCGACTTAACACACCATCAAAGAGTTCATCAGGTTGATATTTTTCAACCCTGGATAACACTGGTGTGACATTCTTGAGCTTTAGTTGAAAAACCACTTGTCGTAAGAAAGTGATTCTTTTACCTAAACTGTCCAATAAAACAAAATTTCTTTCAGGGTATAAAATAGCTAGCGGTATACCTGGTAAACCTGGTCCTGTACCTACATCAATAAATGATTGACCTTTTAACTCTTTGCCTACCATTAGGCTATCCATTATATGTTTAACCAGCATATCACTGGTATTACGGACAGATGTTAGGTTATAAGCCTTATTCCATTTATCTAACAATTCAACATATTGAATTAATAAATCTATTTGTGCTTCATCGAGTGTTAATTCGCTTTTATCAATGAGTAATGTTAGTTCAGTTTTAAGTGTCATTTTTTTTTCGCGTTTTAATAATTTTAATTAGGCAATCTTACGTAACAAACCATGCTTTTTAAGATAAACCAATAATAACGATATCGCTGCTGGTGTAATACCGGATATACGTGATGCTTTGCCAATTGTTTCAGGTCGTGAATCACTTAATTTTGCCACAACTTCATTTGATAAACCCGATATTTGGGTAAAATCAAAATCTAGTGGGATCAGCGTATTTTCGTGTCGTTTCTTTTTTGATATTTCATCAAGTTGTCTATCAATATAACCTGCATATTTAATTTGAATTTCAACTTGCTCTGCAGCTTGTTTATTTGTAATTGCCGGTCCTAAACCTTCTATTTTCATTAAATCATCGTAACGAACTTCAGGGCGTCTGATCAGATCTTCTAAACTATTTTCTCGACTGATATCGGCTTTAAGTAGCTCATTGATTTGATCTACGCCAGAGTGATCTTTTTGGATCCAGGTTGTTTTTAAGCGTTGACGCTCTAGTTCAACCATCTCTATTTTTTCGTTAAAGGCTTTCCAGCGAGCTTCATCAACTAAGCCCAGTTTATAACCTTTTTCTGTTAATCTGATATCAGCGTTATCTTCGCGTAACAATAATCGGTATTCAGCACGTGAAGTAAACATACGGTAAGGTTCTTTAGTGCCTAGCGTCGCTAAGTCGTCAACCAATACGCCCATGTAAGCTTCATCGCGGCCTAAAATAAGTTCTTCTTTTCCTTGTACTCGAGCTGCAGCATTCGTCGCCGCTAATAGCCCTTGAGCTCCAGCTTCTTCATAACCAGTCGTACCGTTAATTTGTCCAGCAAAATATAAATTTTCAACAAATTTACTTTCAAGGGTTTGTTTCAAATCGCGAGGATCAAAGTAATCATATTCAATAGCGTAGCCCGGTCGAGTGATATGAGCGTCTTCAAAACCTTTGATTGAACGTACTAATGCCATTTGAACATCGAAAGGCAAACTTGTTGATATACCGTTAGGATATATTTCATGGGTTGTTAACCCTTCAGGTTCAACAAATATTTGATGAGAATCTTTATCTGCAAAGCGAGTTATTTTATCTTCTATTGAAGGACAATATCTTGGTCCAACGCCTTCAATAACGCCAGTGTACATTGGCGATCTATCGAGACCATTTCTAATAATATCATGGGTATTACTGTTGGTATGGGTAATGTAACAAGGTACTTGAGCTGGATGATCATCTCTTGATCCCATAAATGAAAATACCGGTCGAGGATCATCGCCTGGTTGTTGCTCCATTTTAGTAAAATCTAAGCTGCGTGCATCTAAACGAGGTGGGGTACCTGTTTTTAAACGATCCATTCGAAATGGCATATCACGTAGATTTTTTGCTAAATTTACACTTGCAGGATCTCCTGCTCGGCCACCTTGGTAATTATTCAAACCGATATGAATTTGTCCTGCTAAAAATGTGCCAACGGTTAAAACAACGGACTTCGCTTTAAATTTCAATCCCATTTGTGTAGATACACCGACAATTCTATTATTTTCTAGAATAAGATCGTCACAAGGTTGTTGAAAAATAGTAAGATTTTCTTGATTTTCTAAATGACTTCTAACATACGAGCGATATAAAATTCGATCAGCCTGTGCTCGTGTAGCACGAACAGCAGGACCTTTACTGGCATTTAATGTTCTAAATTGAATTGCAGCATGGTCTGTAGCCGTTGCCATTAATCCGCCTAAGGCATCAATTTCTTTAACAAGATGTCCTTTGCCAATTCCGCCAATGGCTGGATTACATGACATTTGACCTAAGGTGTCGATGTTATGCGTTAACAATAATGTTTTACAACCCATACGTGCTGCTGCAAGACATGCTTCAGTTCCGGCATGACCACCACCCACTACGATTACGTCATAAGATTCTTGGTACCACATAAATTTCAGGCCTTGATTAAACGTTAAAAATATTTTTATGAATAATTTGTTATTCAAAAATTAGGGAACGTATTTTAGCGCTTTTTTGCGATGAGGGGAATGATCAAATGACTAAAAAGATCTGAGTGTGATCCTTCTTATAATATATAAGATCTTTAAAGAGATCTTATTACTATTACTTATTAGTAAAGCCATTTTCTGTTGATAAGTCCTTTTTTCTTATAAATAACAGTTCATTAGTACGATCATAACACTGTGATCAAACTTTGATCAAAGGGTTTTAAACCTATGATCAAAATGGCTAGTTATCCACAAGCTAAATAAATTAGAATTCTATACACTGAATAATAATAAGAAATTAATAGCTTTTACCCAGACTTATCCACAGATGGTTGTTGTAGGGGACAGTTTTGTTGATAACTTATGAGTAAGATCTTTATAAAAGATCTTTATTAGTTTCTAACCAACGCTGAGCAAGATCCTCTGGATCTATTTCATCACTCATATCTAAGGTTTTGATCACGACTATTTCATTGCAACCCCTTGATAGTAATAACTTTTGAAAATCTTTAGCGGCTTTACAAAAGGTATCATAATTTGAATCACCCAAACCTATGATCATAAATTTAACTGGGGATAGATCTATAGTGCTATTTTTAAGATCTTCAACAAATTTTTGAATGTTGTCAGGAAAGTCTCCAGCACCATGAGTCGATGTACAAATTAGCCAAGTTTGATTATCGGCTATTATTTGTTCAAATTCGGGCTGCAAGTGAAGAGTTGTTTGGTGATTTAGTGCCAATAATGTCTCTTCACAGGCTTCAGCAACATACTCAGATCCACCTAACATACTGCCAACAATGATTTGAAATGAGCTCATTTTGTCCCTTTTTTCTTAAATTTAAAGTGGTATTTAGCGTTATTTTCCGATACAAAAAGACGAAAATATCTCTGTTAATAAGTCGTCATTGGTAAATTCACCAGTTATTTTATTGAGTTCTATCTGACATAAACGTAACTCTTCAGCAAGAATTTCTCCTGCGACATAAGATTCAAGCTGTTCTAAACCAATAATTAAATGATGGTGAGCTTGTTCTAATGCGGCTAAATGTCGTCTCCTTGCCATAAATCCTCCTTCGGTACTGCCCTGATAGCCCATAATACTTTTTAAATGGTCTTTGAGCTCTGCTATGCCATCACCATTTTTTGCCGATAAGGTTACCGTAGGAATATCATTAGTCGCCGATAAACCGGTCGCTATGCCCTTAATATCTGCTTTGTTTTTAATAATGCTTAAACCAATATTTTTGGGAAGTTTGGCAAAAAATTCTGGCCATAATTTCTGTGGATCATCATTATTATCATCACAAGCATCGATCATAAGAAGCACTCTATCTGCTTGATTTATTTCCTGCCAAGCGCGTTCAATACCAATTTGCTCTACTTGATCGTTACTTTCACGTAGGCCGGCCGTATCAATAATATGCAGTGGCATACCATCGATGTGTATCTGCTCTGTAAGGACATCTCGTGTTGTTCCTGCTATATCTGTGACAATAGCTGCTTCACGTCCGCTTAATGCATTTAACAAGCTTGATTTACCGGCATTAGGTCGTCCAGCGATAACTACGCGCATTCCTTCACGAATAATACTGCCCTGATGGGCTTGGCTTTGAACCTTTTCTACCTGACTTATGATTTTTTTCAGATCGCCAACAACTTTTTCATCAGCAAGAAAGTCTATTTCTTCTTCAGGAAAATCAATTGCGGCTTCAACATACATTCTTAAATGAATAGTACTTTCGACAAGTTGATTAACAAGCTTAGAAAAATCACCCTGTAGTGAATGTAATGCACAACGAGCCGCTTGCTCTGAACTCGAGTTGATTAAATCAGCGATGGCCTCAGCTTGTGTTAAATCTAATTTGTCATTAATAAATGCCTGCTCACTAAATTCACCGGGTTTTGCCATACGTACTTTAGGTAGTGCTAAAATTTCTTTTAACAGCATATCTAAAATCACGGGTCCACCATGTCCTTGCAATTCAAGGACATCTTCACCAGTAAATGAGTGGGGCGCTTTAAAATATAAGGCAATGCCTTGATCGAGCGTTTGCTGGTTAGCATCATTAAAGGGTAAATACTCAGCTTTTCTAATTTCAGGTATCTTGCCCAAAATAGCCTGAGCAACACTCTTAACTTCAGGTCCAGATATTCTGATAATACCAACGCCACCTCTACCAGGTGCAGTAGCTTGTGCGGCAATGGTTTCTTTTTGATATAAAATTTCGGTCATAATCATTTCCTAGATAATAGCTTAGCTATTATAAACATTTTTCACTGGAAATAAAAAAGGCGACCTAATAGGCCGCCTTTAATAATTTTACGCTGTAGAAATTAATCTTTAGCTTTGGCTAGTTTAGCTTTTTCAATACCACTGAAAATAATTTTCATTTGAGCAATTGAAATCATGTTACTGACAAACCAGTAAAGTACTAAACCTGATGGGAACCAAGCCATAAATACAGAGAATGCCACTGGCATGTATTGCATTATTTTCTGTTGCATCGGATCTTGTATCGTCATCGGTTGCATTTTTTGCATAACGAACATACTTACACCCATAAATACCGGTAATATAAAGTAAGGGTCCATAGTAGAAAGATCTTCTATCCAGAAAAAGAACGGTGCATGTCGTAGTTCAACACTTTCTAAAAATACCCAATACAATGCTAAGAATATTGGCATTTGAATGATCATTGGTAAACAACCACCGGCTGGGTTCACTTTTTCTTTTTTGTACATTTCCATGGTAGCTTGTGACATTTTCTGACGGTCATCACCAAAGCGTTCTTTTAACTGTGCCATTTTAGGCGCAAGTTCACGCATCTTAGCCATTGAGGTGTATTGTGCTTTTGTTAATGGATACATAGCACCCTTAACGACTAAGGTAATTACAATAATCGCAATACCCCAGTTAGTAACTAAAGACTGAATTTGAAGTAATAACCAAAATAGTGGCTTACTGATCATGAATAAAAAGCCGTAATCTATAGTTAACCCTAAGTTTGGCGCTATCTCATCAAGCTTATATTGATCCTTAGGACCAACATAAAAAATAGCTGAGGTTGTCGCTTGGCTATTTGGTTGAATAGTCACAGATGGTGACTTAAACCCAATAACTGCTTCATTGTTAGCAGAATAACTTGAATAAATATTGTTATCGGCAGTTAGACTCGGTACCCATGCGGAAACAAAATAATGTTCAAGCATTGCAACCCATCCACCAGCAGTAGCTACATTTAATCTTTTTTCTTCAATGTCACCAAAATCGTATTTTTCATAGCGATCTTCAGTTGTCGAATAGGCTGCACCACGATACGTAGGCATTAATGAACTGCCACTTTCCACTAAAGTAGACTGTTTTAGTTGTCCGTACATTTGAACGGTAGCAGCGGTAGTTGCAGTGTTGTTTATAATATATTCAACATTTACGCTGTAGTCTGATTTTGTAAATGTAAAACGCTTTGTTACGTTTAAGCCATTTTCAGCAGTATATTGTAAATCAACGATTAATGGATCATCGCCTTCTAACTGGTAGTTTTTGCTACTCGTTTGGTAAATAGGACGTCCGGACACTTTATCTATGCCTTGCGCGCCTATTAAACCACTTTGTGCGATGTATTTACGGCTACCGTTTTGCAAAACGGTAAAAGGAATATCGTTTCCTTGTTCGGTATTAAATTTGACTAATTTCGCATCAATGATATCACCACCGCTAGTCGCAATTTTTACTATTAACACGTCAGTATTAATTGTAATGACTTGTTCTTTTGCTTTAGTAGGCGCTGACATTGGCATTGCTGAGCTTGATGATTCAGGAACAAAATCTCCATTGCCGGTAGCAATTTGATCAGATGTTTGAGTCATTGTTGTTTGAGCTACTACGGGTGCATTATCTTTTTGGTATTCAGTGAATAGCAAATAAGTAACAACCATAAGCGCAATAAAAAGAAAACTGCGTTGAGATTCCATAATTTATTATTTCTCTTCTTTTGATGGTGGCACGGGATCTAATCCACCCGCGTTTAATGGGTGGCATTTTAGTATACGTTTGGCTGCTAACCAACAACCTTTTATCACACCGAAGCGATTTATCGCTTCAACAGCATAAAAAGAGCAAGTTGGATGGAATCGGCAGTTATTACCCAGTAGTGGACTAAGCCAGCGCTGGTAAGCTTTTACAAGAGCTATGGCTAGCTGTTGTGCCGCTGAATTATCTTTCGCCATATTTTTTCTAATTGTTTTCTTATTTCGGCATTTTCTAACTGATCAGTACCAGACTTTACCATTACAACCATATCGATGTTAGGTAAGTCGTGCTGATTGAGTCGAAAGCTTTCTCTGATTTGACGTTTAATACGATTTCGCTGAACAGCTAATTTAACGCGTTTTTTAGCAATAGCTAAGCCTAAACGATTACGTTCATCAATATTTGGACTAACAAGAATGGTTATGTGGCTAGAGCCGAAACGAAGAGGTTTAGAAAATACAGATTGAAAGTGACCGGGAGTCAACAAGCGTGACTCCCGATTAAATTCATAATTAACCATGATGGTTAAAATATCTCTTAATTAAAGATTAAAGAAGAGATTATGCGCTAAGGCTTTTACGGCCTTTCGCACGACGACGTGAAATTACTGCACGACCGTTTTTTGTAGCCATACGTGCACGGAAACCGTGGTTGCGTTTACGCTTTAATACACTAGGTTGAAATGTTCTTTTCATTACGCTCATCCGTCTGTTGTTGTTGCCCTGGCAAACAGCCGTATTGAGCACACTGGTTCTAAAAAAAGAGGCCGAATTTTATAGTTTGTAGCAGGTGTTGTCAATGCTTATAGTAATCTATTTTAAAAAGATCCTAATAGATCTTTAGGTTAATTATTTATATCCACAGTTTTATAACATTTGATCAAATAATTTCCATAATAATATAAGCAATTGCCACTAATAGCTAAATAATATGTAAACGATATTTTAGCAGTAAATTAGTCTAAGAAGACCGTTTTAATTGCTTATGTGTGGTTTTTTTTATTTATTTTCTCTAAAAGGGCAACTATTTAAAAGTCAATATTGATGTTGTGGATAACTATGGTGATAATAGACACATTACAAAATACCATATTTACCGACTTTTGTTTTATTTGTCATATTAGCTAAAAGATGATTTAACAAAAGATAGCGTAATTTCAGGAGCATTTGGTTGGATCATTCACTTTGGCAGCGATGCCTTTCAGTTCTACAAGAAGAATTGCCTGCACAGCAATTTAGTATGTGGATACGTCCATTACAGTGTGTTGTTGCCGATAATATCATGACTTTATATGCGCCTAATCGTTTTGTGCTTGATTGGGTTCGAGATAAGTATGTAAGTCGTATAAATGAATTGGTCACTTTGCAAGAAAGTACAAATCCTCCTTTACTCAGGTTTGATGTTGGCAGTATTCCAAACCAAAGTAGCTCTCAGAATATTATTAATACTATTCCTCAACTTGTTACCTCGAATAAAAAACGAGAAGAGCCACAAAGTAATTTACCTAAAACGACCAATGTTAGAGTTAAATATACCTTTGACAATTTCGTTGAAGGTAAGTCTAACCAATTAGCACGTGCTGCCGCTTCTCAAGTTGCTGATAATCCTGGTTCTGCTTATAACCCTTTATTTATTTATGGCGGTACAGGGTTAGGTAAAACCCATTTATTACACGCTGTTGGTAATGGTATTTTACTGAATAAACCCAATGCAAAGATCGCCTATATGCACTCTGAACGTTTTGTTCAAGATATGGTGCGTGCGTTACAAAATAATGCGATGGAAAAATTTAAGCATTACTACCGTAGTGTCGATGCATTACTGATAGATGATATTCAATTCTTTGCCGGTAAAGATCGTACCCAAGAAGAATTTTTTCACACTTTTAATGCCTTGCTTGAAGGCAATCAACAAATTATTTTAACCAGCGACCGTTATCCTAAAGAAGTCGATGTTGAAGACAGACTTAAATCTCGCTTCGGTTGGGGATTAACGATAGCAATAGAACCACCCGAACTAGAAACGCGTGTCGCCATTCTTAAGCGTAAAGCACAAGAAAGTCATATTAATTTGGCTGATGAAGTTGCGTTTTTTATAGCTAAACGTTTACGTTCTAATGTTCGTGAGTTAGAAGGCGCATTGAATCGCGTTATTGCTAATGCTAATTTTACCGGCCGGCCAATTACTATTGATTTTGTCCGAGAAGCATTACGAGATTTGCTTGCCTTACAAGACAAGTTAGTTACTATCGATAATATCCAACGAACTGTTGCAGAATATTATAAAATTAAAGTGGCGGATCTACTTTCAAAACGTAGAAATAGATCTGTTGCTAGACCTAGACAAATTGCAATGGCATTATCTAAAGAGTTAACTAATCATAGTTTACCTGAGATAGGTGATGCCTACGGTGGGCGAGATCATACGACTGTTCTCCATGCATGTCGAAAAGTTAAAGCGTTACGCGAAGAGTCGCATGACATTAAGGAAGATTATTCTAATTTAACTAGAACACTTTCGTCATAGCTTTCGTTATAATAATAAGTACATAAAAAGATAGGTAGATAAATGAAGTTTTCATTAAATAGGGAATTATTACTGAAACCACTTTTATTGGTTTCTGGTGCCGTAGAACGTAAAAGTACATTACCTATCCTTGGTAATATTCTTTTAGATATAAGTGGGCAGTCACTTACGTTAACAGCCACTGATTTAGAGCTTGAAATGGTATCTAGTACGCAAATAGATAACCAAGGTGAGGATGGAAAAATTACTATTCCCGCCCGCAAGCTTCTCGATATCTGTAAAAGTTTACCCGAAGATTCAATGTTATCTTTTGAATCGAATAATGAAGCAATCATTATCAGTACCGGTAGAAGTAAATATTCTTTAGCAACGCTACCTGCTGCTGACTTTCCTAATATAGAAGAGTGGAAAGGTGATGTTGAATTTCAAATATTTAAATCTGACTTGCTTCGATTAATAGAAAGCACTCATTTTTCTATGGCAAATCAAGATGTTAGGTACTACCTTAACGGTATGTCTATAGAGACAGAAGGTAACGAAATTCGCTCTGTAGCTACTGACGGTCACCGTTTAGCGATATGTAAAATTTCGTCAAATGAATTAACACTGCCGTCTAGACAAGTTATTGTGCCTCGTAAAGGTATCTTAGAAATTATTCGTTTACTTGACCCAGTCGAAGAAAACGTTCAAGTCTTTTTAGGCTCAAATCATATTCGTATTATTGATAGTGGCTTTTCATTTACCAGTAAATTAGTTGATGGTCGTTTTCCTGACTATCGTCGTGTTTTACCACGCAATGGTGATAAAGTACTCAACACCAGTAAAGAAAATTTACGACAATTATTATCCCGCGCTTCGATATTATCTAATGATAAGTTTAAAGGTGTCCGTCTTAATTTTTCTAAACACGAATTAAAAATTACCGCTAATAACCCTGAACAAGAACAAGCCGAAGAAATATTAGAAATTGATTTTCCTTACGAGGAAGTTGAAATAGGTTTCAACGTAAATTATGTTCTAGATGTTCTAAACGCAATAAAAGAGCCTGAGGTTAAATTTACTTTAGCCGATGCAAATAGTAGTGTAGTTATCGAAGGTGCTGAAAGTAACGAAGCTATTTATGTTGTTATGCCAATGCGACTTTAATGAGTATAGAAAAACTTACCGCTTATGATTTTAGAAATTTAGCAGCAGATACCATTGAATTAAACGATAATATAAATTTTATTATCGGTGATAACGGCAGTGGTAAAAGCAGTTTACTTGAAGCTATTTTTTACTTGGGTCATGGTAAGTCTTTTAGAACGTCGCAAGTTGAAAATTTAGTCACTCACAATAAAAGTAAATTCATTGTTAGTGCTAAAGACGATAAAGGATTACAGTTAGGTGTTGCCAAAGATTTTGCTACCGGCTTAACAGAAATTAAAATTGCTGGTGAAAAGCATAGACAGCTTTCTCAATTAGCAATAAATATTGCGGTACAAGTTATTACACCAGAAAGTTTTAAATTATTTTTTGGTGGACCGAAACAAAGAAGACGTTTCATTGATTTAGGATTGTTTCACGTGAAACATTCATTTTCAGATTGTTGGAAAGAATTTTCAAGAATACTAAAACAAAGAAATGCTTGTTTACGTAATAGGTCTGATGTTGATACCTTAGATTATTGGAGCCAAGTATTCTGCGAGGCATCGGTAAGGGTTGCAAAATTACGTGACGAATATATTAAGGAGCTTTCTTTAGAGCTTCAACCTTGGTTAGAGTTGATGTTGCCTAGTTTAGCTGAAGGTATATCGATATCTTATAGCCAAGGTTGGAATAGTAAAAAAACATTGAGTGATGTGTTATTACAAAATAGAGAGAGAGAAAAAAAAGCAGGCTTTAGTTTATACGGTGCACAAAAGTTTGATGTGAAATTTTTAACGGGTAATGTGGTGATCGACAATCAGTTATCACGTGGCCAACAAAAGTTGTTTTTACTGGCGTTAACTTTTGCGCAAGCTAAGTTAATAGAAAAAGTTAAGCGAGTAAAACCAATTTTATTAATTGACGATGTTGGTGCGGAACTAGATTTAAATTCTAGAACCTTATTAAACAACGCGATAAATAAATTAGACTGCCAAGTTATCATCACGGCAATTGATAAAATCGCAGTAGAACCCTTGGTTCCTACTGATAATAATTATAAGATGTTTCACGTGAAACATGGACAAATCTCAGCAATAGGTAAATAGGCTATACGCTATGACAGTAGAAAATGAATACGGCTCAGACAGTATCAAAGTTCTAAAAGGACTTGATGCTGTACGTAAAAGACCAGGAATGTACATTGGTGACACGGATGATGGCAGTGGCTTGCATCATATGGTATTTGAAGTTTTAGATAATTCTATCGATGAAGCCTTAGCAGGTCATTGTACTGAAATTGTTGTTAAAATACACATAGACGGCTCTGTATCGGTTAGAGATGATGGTCGTGGTATTCCAACTGACATTCACCCTGAAGAAGGTATTTCTGCTGCTGAAGTTATCATGACAGTACTTCATGCTGGTGGTAAATTCGGTGGTGAAGATTCTGGCTATAAAGTTTCAGGTGGTCTTCATGGTGTTGGTATTTCTGTAGTAAATGCTTTAAGTAGTAAGCTAAAACTGAATATTCGCCGAGCAGGTAAATTATTTGAGCAGATATATCACGAAGGTGTTGCTGAAGCTCCTTTAGCTGAAGTTGGTGTTAGTGATAAAACAGGTACTGAAGTACGTTTTTGGCCAAGTGAAAATACCTTCACAGATATTTTATTTCACTATGACTTATTAGTTAAACGTATCCGTGAGTTATCTTTCTTAAACTCTGGTATTTCAATTCGTTTAATTGATGAACGTGAAAAAGGCAAAGAAGACCATTTTAAATTTGATGGTGGTATTCAAGCTTTCGTCGATTACCTTAATACCAATAAAACACCCGTCAATGAAGAAATATTCTATTTTGATTTAGCGCGTGAAGACGGCATTATTGTTGAAGTTGCTATGCAATGGAATGATGGTTTCCAAGAAAGTATTCATTGTTTTACTAATAATATTCCTCAACGTGATGGTGGTACTCACTTAAGCGGTTTCCGTACTGCTTTAACACGTACACTAAATAGTTACATGGTTAAAGAAGGCCTTAATAAAACGAAGAAAGGTGGTAGCACAGAAACAAGTGCTTCGGGTGATGACGCTCGTGAAGGATTAACCGCGGTAATATCGGTTAAAGTTCCTGATCCTAAGTTCTCATCGCAGACCAAAGATAAATTGGTATCTTCAGAAGTAAAAACAGCTGTTGAACAAGCGATGGGCGAAAAACTTGGTGAATACCTTTTAGAAAAACCTTCTGTTGCTCGTACTATTATCATGAAGATTGTTGATGCAGCTAGAGCGCGAGAAGCTGCTCGTAAAGCCCGTGAAATGACGCGCCGTAAAGGTGCATTAGATATTGCTGGCTTACCAGGTAAATTAGCTGATTGTCAGGAAAAAGATCCTGCTCTTTCTGAACTATATATTGTCGAAGGAGACTCTGCTGGCGGCTCTGCCAAGCAGGGGCGAAATCGTAGAAACCAAGCAATATTACCGTTGAAAGGTAAAATTCTTAACGTTGAGAAAGCACGTTTTGATAAAATGATTTCATCACAAGAAGTTGGAACATTAATCACCGCCTTAGGTTGTGGTATTGGTCGCGATGAATATAATCCAGAAAAACTTCGTTATCACAGTATCATCATTATGACCGATGCCGATGTCGATGGTTCTCACATACGTACATTATTACTGACGTTTTTCTATCGTCAAATGCCAGAAATAATGGAACGTGGTCATATCTTTATTGCTCAACCACCACTTTATAAAGTGAAAAAAGGTAAGCAAGAGCGTTACATTAAAGATGATGACGGCTTAACAGAGTACTTAACAACGTTAGCTCTAGATAGTGCCGAGATTTATGTTAATGAATCAGCACCAGCTATTTCAGGCTTAGCTTTAGAACAGTTAGTGAAACAGTATCGTAAAACGCATGACATTATTAAGCGTGTTTCACGTCAAATACCTGCTGATATATTAGAAAAAATGATCTACAGCAGAGAAATTGTTAAAACTGATTTTCATGATAAAGCGTTAGTAGAAGCATGGGTTGGTGACTTAGTCGCACAATTAGACGAACAAGATGGTAATGGTTCTATCTATTCTGCAGATATTAAGCATGACCAAGAAAGAAATATCTACTATCCAAGTTTTAACGTTCGCCAACATGGTATTGATCATATTTATGATTGTGGTTATGAATTCATTCATTCAAAAGAATTTGAAACTATTTTTGGTTTAAATACTGCTATCAATGGTCTCATTGAAGAAGGTGGTTATGTTAAACGTGGTGAAAAAATTAAAACGGTTACTACTTTTGAAGACGCACTAACATGGTTAATGGCTGAATCTAAACGTGGTCAGTATATACAACGTTATAAAGGATTGGGTGAAATGAACCCAAGCCAGTTATGGGAAACCACCATGGATCCTGAAACTCGTCGTATGTTACAAGTTACCATTGAAGATGCTATTGCCGCGGATTTATTGTTCACTACATTAATGGGTGATCATGTTGAACCACGTAGAAACTTCATTGAAGCGAATGCGTTAAATGTAGCTAACTTAGATATATAGTTAAGCGCGTTATTTTAAAATTATAAATGCCCGGACATCAAATCTGGGCATTTTAACATTCTGCAATACGGTAATAGCTAAAGTAAATTGATTACCGAGTAAAAACTCAAAGTTTGTTAACTTGTTACTAGGTTAATAATAATGCAATCGGTATACTTAATATCATTAGCCGTTATCGGTAAAACTCACACGAATAATGAATCGGAAAATTATGAGTACGTTCAATATAAAAACATTTCAAGGATTAATCTTTCAGTTGCAAGACTACTGGTCACGCCAAGGTTGTGTCATCGTACAACCGCTTGATCTTGAAGTCGGCGCTGGTACTTTTCACCCAATGACATTTTTACGTTCTATTGGTCCTGAGCCAATGAGCAGTGCTTATGTTCAACCTTGTCGCCGTCCAACTGATGGCCGTTATGGTGAAAACCCTAATCGTTTACAACATTACTATCAATTCCAAGTCATGTTAAAACCTTCGCCGAAAAATATTCAAGAATTATACTTAAATTCTTTAAAAGAACTGGGCATTGATCCTTTAGTTCATGATATCCGCTTTGTTGAAGACAACTGGGAATCACCAACGCTAGGCGCGTGGGGATTAGGATGGGAGATTTGGTTAAACGGTATGGAAGTATCACAATTTACTTACTTCCAACAAGTAGGTGGCTTAGAGTGTACGCCAGTCACAGGTGAGATAACCTATGGCTTAGAACGCTTAGCTATGTATATCCAAAATGTTGATAGTATCTATGACCTAGTATGGGCTGATGGTCCTATGGGTACTGTACTTTATGGTGATGTTTTTCATCAAAATGAGGTTGAGCAGTCAACGTATAATTTTGAACATGCAGATGTCGATGCTTTGTTTAATACTTTTGATCAATGTGAAAAAGATAGCCAGAAGTTAATTGCAGCAGGTTTAGCATTACCCGCTTACGAGCAAGTTATGAAAGCCTCACACGCCTTTAACCTATTAGACGCTCGTCACGCTATTTCAGTGACCGAACGCCAACGTTATATACTAAGAGTCAGAACATTATCAAAAGCTTGTGCACAGGCTTATTACGATAAGCGTGAAGAATTAGGTTTTCCTCTTTGTAAAAATAATAATACTGCTGGTGGGAAATCATAATGAACACAGAAACACTACTAATAGAGCTAGGTACTGAAGAATTACCACCGAAGTCATTAAAAAATCTTGCCGTTACATTTTATCAGCAAATAAAAGATCAACTAGATAGCGCAGGTTTAACTTACGAAGATATTCAATGGTTTGCTACACCACGTCGTTTAGCGGTAAAGGTCAGTCAGTTAGTTGAAAAACAGGCCGATAAAGAAATTGAAAAACGGGGTCCAGCCATTGATGTAGCATTTGATGCTGAAGGCAATCCTAGCAAAGCCGCGCAAGGTTGGGCACGTTCCAATGGTATTAGTGTTGAAGAAGCTCAGCGCTTAAAGACTGACAAAGGTGAATGGTTATTACATCGTGCGACACAAACAGGAAAAACCATAGCAGAGTTAATTCCTGCTATGGTCAATATTGCGGTAAGTAAACTACCTGTTCCTAAACCTATGCGTTGGGGCAGTACTCGTACTCAATTTATTCGCCCAGTCCATACCTTGACCATAATGTTTGGCGCAGAAATCATTGCCGGTGAAACTTTAGAAGTAAGTTCAAGTAATGTTGTCACGGGACATCGTTTTCATCATGAAGGTTTCGTTACTTTAGCGCATGCAAATGAATACGAAGACAAACTAACGTCGGCATTCGTTCAAGTTAATTACCAAGAGCGCCAAGCATTAATTTTGTCAGAAATTAATAAAGCCGCTCAGCAATTAGATGGTGTTGCATTAATTGACGATGAGTTATTGGAAGAAGTTACTGGTTTAGTTGAATGGCCGGTAATATTAATTGGTAGTTTTGACAAAGCCTTTTTAGATGTTCCCGCTGAACCACTTATTTATTCAATGAAAGATCACCAAAAATACTTTCCGGTAAATGATAAAAATGGTCAGTTATTAAATAAGTTTATTTTTGTAACCAACATTGAAAGTAAAGACCCTATTCAAGTGATTAAGGGCAATGAAAAAGTCATTCGTCCACGCTTGGCAGATGCGGAGTTTTTCTTTAAAACGGATAAGAGCAAAACGTTAGCGTCACGTTTAGAAAGTTTATCATCGGTATTATTTCAGAAACAGTTAGGAACATTAAAAGAGAAATCTGAACGTATTGCTTCATTAAGCGCAGTTATTGCCGGACAAATAGGCGAGAACACGGAACAAGCAAAACGAGCAGGTTTACTCAGTAAAACTGATTTGATGTCTGATATGGTTTTAGAGTTTCCTCAAGTACAAGGTACTATGGGTAAATATTACGCTGAGAATGATGGCGAAGCACCTGAAGTTGCTCAAGCCTTAGAAGATCAATATAGACCTCGCTATGCTGGTGATGCCTTACCTGAAGGTAATATTGGTTGTGCAGTCGCTATTGCAGATAAAATTGACAGCTTAGTGGGTATTTTTGGTATTAACCAAGCTCCTAAAGGTGATAAAGACCCTTTTGCGTTACGTCGTGCGGCAATTGGTTTGATTCGAATTATCATCGAGAAAAAATTACCATTAGATATCAATACCTTAATTGAAGAGAGTGTTAGTTTATACGGTGAAAAACTTTCAAATGAAAACGTTAATGTCCAAGTTGTTGATTTTGTTTTGGGTAGATTTAGAGCCTATTACCAAGAGCAAGGTATATCAGTTGACGTTATTCAAGCAGTATTAGCCAATGCGCCAACTGAACCTTTAGACTTTGAAAAACGTATTAAAGCGGTAAGTCACTTTAAATCATTGGAACAAGCCGCAACACTAGCTGCCGCTAATAAACGTGTTGGTAATATTTTAGCTAAATTTAGCGGTGAACTTTACCCAACGTTTAAAGCTGATTTAGCCACTGAAACACAAGAAAAAGCGTTAGCTGAAGCATTTAATGAAGTGAAAGCTACGATTGCACCGATGATGTTGGCAAAAGATTACCAGGCGGCATTAACAGAGCTTGCTTGTTTAAAAGCACCGATAGACAACTTTTTTGATAATGTTATGGTGATGGCTGACGATGAAGCGATAAAAACTAATCGTTTAACGCTATTAAATGAAATTAGGAATAGTTTCTTTGCGATTGCTGATGTTGCACTTTTACAATAGGTAAGCGTTAGTCGTATCGACACTTACTTATTAGTGCTGAATATTTAAAAAGGGAAAGTGTTAAGCTTTCCCTTTTTTGATCAAATAAAGGAAAGGTTTTTCATGAGTTTGTTGGGCGATAAGTTCATGATCCATAAAACGACAAAAACTGGGTATATCTCTAGTTGTGGAAGGGTCGTCTGCCGTTATTAATAAAGTTTCTTGAGCGGAAATTTTTCGAATCGATTTCCTTACCATCATGACGGGCTCTGGGCAACGTAACCCAACAGCATCTAATAAATGGTCGGGATTTTTGAAAACATCTTCAGGGTTATTATTCATGGTGATATACAAAGGAGATAATTAATAAGGCAATGTTAGCAAAAAAAATGAAAGCAGGGTATCAAGACTAAATTTTATTTATAAAAACTAAATTATCATTACCTTGTAACGACTTTAAAAGCTAATTTATTGATGATAAGTATCAAGCATTACAGAATGCTAATTTCACTTGCTTTGTTGGGCTATGCATGAAAAATTAAGGGTAACTGCTAACTAGTCTGTTAAGGGTAGAGTTACAGATGTAAACAGAAATATATTTAGGTAGAACGGGTCAATTAACGGCCAAGGGAAGTAAATTTTCTTATAATTAAGGTAACGCTATGTTTCGTTTAACATCGTCAGTGTTAATAATATTCTCACTTTTCCTCTCAAGTACAATTAGTGCAACAACATCAATAAGTCAAACCAGTATTCGTGATGCATTTCAAGAAGCAGAAAAGTACGTCTGGCAACCCAATTCATTGCATTATCAAACCTTGTATCAGCAGTTACACTATTACCCATTGCAGCCTTACTTAGATCAGCAACGATTAATGCATGGTATGAATATGTCATATACAGGTGAAATTAGTCAGTTCCTTGAAACATATCGCGGATCACCACTCGACTGGCCACTGCGTAAAAAATGGCTGAACTATTTAGCTAAACAAGACAACGCATTATTATTTCAGGACTTCTTTAAGCCGACCTCTGATGTGGAATTAACCTGTCAGTATTATCGTTATCAATTACAATCAGGCGTGGCGGAGTCAAAAATTTTACCTGAAGTCACTAAACTATGGGTGGTAGGAAAGTCTCAGCCGAAAGTGTGTGATCCACTTTTTACGCTTTGGCAAAAAGCAGGTTATAGAACCGATGAACGTATATGGCAACGTATAGCTCTGGCTGCAGATGGCGGTAAACACACCTTAATCCCTTATTTGACTCAACTACTACCAAAAAAAGATCAGTATTTAGGCAGCTTATGGCATAAAGTGCGACGTGATCCTGCCTACATTAGCAATATGAAACGCTTTCCACAGAAATCTGTTAAAGAAGCCTCTATTGCCGCTTATGGTTTAAAACGTTTAATTTGGCGTGACTCTGAAAAAGCGTTAAAGACATATAGTAAGGCTATCGAAGTATTACCTTTTTCAGAAGCACAACAACAGCAAATTGTTTTAAAATTCGCTATTGCGTTAGCCAGTAAAAACCATAAAAGCTCAGCGACATGGCTAGCTAAAGTGGATGAGAAACTGCAGTCGACAAACATTGTGCAATGGAGAATGGCTGATCTACTTAGAGCTCAAGATTGGCCAGCGATTAAAGCTGATTTAAGGGCACTACCTGAAACATTACACCAGAAAAATCAATGGCGCTACTGGTATGGACGTAGCCTACTTGAAACTGGAGAAACAGCACTAGGGCATGAAGTATTAAGTGAACTAGCGAATAAACGTCATTACTATGGGTTCCTTGCCGCAAGTGCTATAAAGCAAAGTGTTAACCTACAAAATTATCCATTAGCGATTACTGATGCTGAAAAAGTCGACTTATTGAAAAACCCAGCAGCAAAGCGGGCTTTTGAATTCTTCCATATTGGACGTTTTCATCAAGCTCGGCTTGAATGGAATTATTGGTTATCGCAGTTAAGTGATCGAGAAAAATTGGCCGCATCAAGAATAGCTTATGAAGCACAGTGGTTTGATCGCGCCATTTTTACCTTATCTAAAGTGGGTTATTTGAATGATGTTGATTTACGTTTTCCATTAGCATTTGCTGATGAAATAACGCATTCATCCGGAATTTACAAAATAAACCCTGCCTGGGCATTTGCAATAGCGCGCAGAGAGAGCTCATTTATGGCCGATGCTAACTCACCCGCAGGCGCAAAGGGGTTAATGCAAGTTATGCCCGCAACAGCTAAACATTTACAGAAGCGTAAAGTGACTAACAAGCGTTTATTGAATGCGAAAGACAATATAAAGCTAGGTACAAAGTATTTAAAGCGTTTACTTGACCGACATGATGGTAATCAAGTGCTTGCTACAGCAGCTTATAATGCCGGTCCGTATCGTGTTCGGAGTTGGTTAAAAGGCTTGGAGCCTATGCCAGCGGATATTTGGATAGAGACGATTCCCTATAAAGAAACACGTGAGTATGTGAAAAGTGTTATGGCGTATCAAGAAATATATCAAATAAAAGTAGGGCAGGATGTATCACTCTTTGATCAGATATTTACGATGAGTATTGCTCAGTAAATTCAAACGTTAGAAGAGTATGATATGATATTGGAAAATTTTCAGAGGCGCGATCAATGATCAAATTAGCAACACTTTACCCAGCCCATATTAGCGAACTTCAGCAACGGTCGAAGTCTGTTTTAAAACGTGAGAATCTACAAGGTTTAGTGATTCATTCTGGTCAAGAAATTAAAGTATTTCTCGATGATTATGGTTACCCCTTTAAAGTGAATCCTCATTTTAAAGCTTGGTTACCATTAGTGAATATTCCCAATTGCTGGTTGATTATTAATGGTGAAGATAAACCAACACTTATCTATTACCAACCTGTTGATTTTTGGCATAAAATCACACCTTTAGCTAATGACTATTGGAATGATTTTTTTGATGTTAAAGTGCTGACCAAAGCGACTGATGTTGAGAAATTGCTACCCTATGATAAAACCGATTTTGCCTACATAGGCGAACATATCGAAGTAGCAAAAGCGCTAGGATTTAAAAATATAAACCCTGAGCCTTTACTTAATTACATACATTATCATCGCGCTTATAAAACGCAATATGAACAAGAGTGTTTACGTAAGTCGAACGCGATTGCTGTTACTGGTCATAAAGCGGCAAAAAGCGCTTTCTTGCAAGGCTCGTCAGAGTTTGATATTCAGCAAGCCTATTTAAAAGCAACCAATCATACCGGTGACGAAACACCTTATGGCAATATTGTTGCACTGAACACGAATACCTCAATTTTACATTACACCGCTTTAGACCGTGGTGTACCGCAAGCACATCGTTCATTTTTAATTGATGCAGGCGCAAGCTTTAATGGTTATGCCTCTGATATAACACGTACTTATTCATTTAAACGAGATAAGTTTGCTGAATTGATTGCCCGCATGAACAAATTGATGCTCAATGCTGTTGATGGCTTAAAACCCGGGAAAAGCTATGTCGATTTACATATTGAAACCTATCGTGATATTGGTAATGTCTTACATGAATTCGGCTTTATTAATGTTGATGTTGATACAGCAGTTGAAACGGGTATTATTTCAACCTTCTTTCCGCATGGTTTAGGTCATCATTTAGGCTTACAAACTCATGATGTTGGCGGCTTTATGGCCGATGAACGCGGTACTCATGCTAATACACCAGAACAACATCCTTTTTTACGTACTTCACGTATTATTGAAAGTAATCAAGTATTTACCATTGAACCAGGCTTATATTTTATTGAATCATTATTGGCCGATCTTAAAGCTTCAAAAAATGGCAAAATGATAAATTGGGAAAAAATAGAGGCTATGCGTCCATTTGGTGGCATTCGTATTGAAGATAATATTATTGTTCATCAATTGCATAACGAAAATATGACCCGTGAATTAGAGTTGAAATAACCCTTAAGACTATATTTACGACTTTATATTTTATGAACAAACCTTACAAAGTAGCGGCTAACAGTATTGTTGATGAAACAATCGTTAGCCGTAGTCGTTTTATTTGTTTTATTTCCCCATGTACAAGCCACGAAGAGGCTAAAGAACTATTAATTAAGTGTCGAAAATTACATCCTCAAGCAAGCCATCATTGCTATGCATTTCTCACAGGAAAACCAGATGATAGCCAAGGTTATGGCTCTTCTGATGATGGTGAACCTTCGGGTACAGCAGGACGACCGATGTTAGCTGTTTTACAAGGAGGTGATGTTGGTGAGTTATGTGCAATAGTTGTTCGTTATTTTGGCGGTACTAAGCTCGGTACGGGTGGGTTACAACGGGCTTATGGTGGCAGTGTTCGTCAAGCATTATTGTTAGTAGAAACAAGTACAAAAGTTCCTATGGTAGAAAAGCAATTAACGTGCGATTACGGACAGATAAACGATGTCTTGTATTTTGTTGAACAAGCTAAGGGTGAAATTATTCAACAAGACTTTGCCGCTCAAGTAGAATTGATTATAGCGTTACCTGAAGAACAACTAACAAAAGTTAAGCAACAATTACAAACGCTTTCTGCCGGGTTATTAACCCTTAGGTCTACTGACCCTAATATAAGATAATATCAGATAAAAAAGGACACCCTCATGCCACATTGTATTATCGAATATTCACAAGAACTGGCTCAAGAACTAGATATTAAAGAAATTATGTCTGCCGTTTTTGCAGGAGCAGTTAAGTCTTTATTATTTTCTCCGACTGATATTAAAGTAAGAGCAACACCCTTTACATATTTTACTGTGGGAAATGAAAGTCAAACTAGCAATAATCAACAAAGGTTTATTCATGTTTGTTGCAAAATCCTGTCAGGTCGCAATTTAGAACAAAGGCAAGAGCTATCTAAACTCGTGTTAAGTCATCTAAATTCCTTTGCTATTAAATCAATTTCAATTAGCGTCGAAATAGTCGATATGGAACGTGAATCTTATAATAAACGTGTCAGCTGAATAAATTAAAGACGAAATAGGTGATTTAAAGTCGCAGTGTTTATCTTTATGCTTTATCATCAAAAAACATGTGGTCGATGACTTTACTGAATAATAAAAATTAACTCGTGCAAATAAAAAATATCATTCGAATTCTTGGCTTACTGGTTGCTCTGTTGAGTGTAACCATGTTACCGCCTGCTTTAATTGCACTATTATACCGTGATGGTGGTGGTGTCTCCTTTCTGACTGCATTTCTGTTTTGCTTATTTGCAGGTTTACTTGCTTGGTATCCGTTTAAAAATGAAAAAAGTGACTTGCGCGCACGTGAAGGCTTTTTAATTGTCGTTTTATTCTGGGTAGTACTGGCGAGTTTCTCTGCGGTGCCCCTTTTGCTCTTAGACAAGCCTAATTTATCTGTTGCAGATGCTTTTTTTGAATCATTTTCTGGCTTAACAACAACTGGGGCGACCATCTTAAAAGAGATTGATGGTTTACCGCATGCAGTACTTTGGTATCGCCAGCAATTACAGTGGCTTGGCGGTATGGGTATTATAGTTTTAGCGGTTGCCGTTTTACCTATGCTAGGTATTGGTGGTATGCAGCTTTACCGTGCTGAAACACCGGGACCGGTTAAAGATTCAAAAATGACGCCGCGCATTGCCGATACAGCAAAACATTTATGGTATATATATTTATTTTTAACTATTGCCTGTGCGATTAGTTATTGGGGAGCAGGCATGTCTATCTTTGATGCCATTTGTCATGCTTTCTCAACAATTGCTATCGGGGGTTACTCTACACATACCGACAGTATCGGCTATTTTAATAGCCCCGCGATAAATTTTGTTTGTGTGTTTTTCTTGCTGATCGCTGGGGTAAATTTTGCGCTGCATTTTGCTGTATTGCACAGTCGCTCCTTAAAAAATTACTTCTTCGATCCAGAATTTAAAGTCTTTATTGCTATCCAATTTGTCTTAACACTCATTTGTTTAATTGTGCTGTTAGCAACAGGCACTTACGAAGATGGTTTTGAAGCATTCGACCAAGCCTTATTCCAGTCAGTCTCTATTAGTACCACCGCCGGCTTTGCAACAACCAGCTTTGCCGATTGGCCGACATTACTGCCAATACTCTTAATCTTTGCCAGTTTTATTGGTGGCTGTGCGGGGAGTACAGGTGGCGGAATGAAAGTTGTACGAGTGGTACTTTTATATCTACAAGGCTTACGAGAATTAAACCGTTTAGTACATCCTAAAGCCGTTTTTACGATAAAATTAGGTCGTAAAGCTTTACCTGATCGTGTTGTTGAAGCGATATGGGGCTTTTTCTCAGCTTATGCTGCGGTATTTATTATTTGTATGTTGTTACTGCTTGCCACAGGTATGGACGACATTACGGCTTTTACAGCAGTGGCTGCTTGTCTGAATAACTTAGGTCCAGGCTTAGGTGCTGTAGCCGCAAATTTTGCTGAGATCACCGATTTCAGTAAATGGGTATTAATTGTTGCTATGCTCTTTGGGCGATTAGAAATATTTACTTTATTAGTACTCTTTACTCCAGGTTTCTGGCGCTCTTAGATGTAGAGTATAGTGTAATAATAGAAACGAAAAACCCCAGATAAATCTGGGGTTTTTTATGTCTCGAGATTCACTTTTTATCTTAATAAAATGTTAGCGCGTCAACATGGAAAAGTTTCTCTACATCATAAATATAACGTTTATTGACTAAGAAAAGAATAACATGATCTTCTGACATTATCTTAGTGTCAGAGTGAGCAATTAACACTTCATCCTGTCTAACAATGGCGCCAATGGTGGTCCCCGGCGGCAACTTTATTGCTTGAATGGTTTTACCGACTACTTTTGAAGATTTTTCATCACCTTTAGCAATAATTTCAATCGCTTCTGCAGCACCACCACGTAAGCTATATACGTTATCAATACTACCACGGCGTACATGTGTCAATAATGCCGAGATAGTAGCGTGTTGCGGTGATACGGCAATATCGATATCGCTGCCATGTACTAAATCTATATAAGCACTTCGCTGAATTAGCACCATCGCTTTACGTACACCTAAGCGTTTTGCTAACAAAGATGACATGATATTTGCTTCATCGTCGTTGGTGACCGCAATAAACACATCGAATTGATCAATATGTTCTTCGAGTAACAGTTCTTGGTCGGAAGAGTCACCAATAAAAACTAAGGTATCATTGAGCTCAGAGGCTAAGTATTCCGCACGCTTTGGTGAACGTTCAATAAGTTTAACTTGATGATTTTTTTCTAAGATTTTAGCTAAGCCGGCGCCTATATTACCACCGCCAGCGATCATAATTCTTTTATATGAGGCTTCAAGTTTTTGCAGTTCATTCATTACCGCACGAATATGGATAGTGGCAGCAATAAAAAACACTTCATCATCTGCTTCAATAACGGTAGTACCCAGCGGACGGATAGGTTTTCCGTTACGATAAATAGCCGCTACTCGTGTGTCAACATTAGGAATATGCTCGCGCAAAGTTGACAGGGCATGACCAACCAATAACCCCCCGTAATAAGCTTTTACGGCAACTAAACTGACTTTTCCTTGGGCAAACTCTAAGACTTGTAGTGCGCCAGGGTAATCAATTAAACGCGCAATATCACGAGTAACTAATTGTTCTGGAGCAATAACATGGTCTACGGGTATGTTTTTTGATTGAAAGAGTTCTTTTTGGTAGCGTAATATTTGTGATGAACGAATTCGGGCTATTTTATTTGCGGTGTTAAATAAAGTATAACAAATTTGGCAGGCGAGCATATTCGTTGCATCATCACTACTTACCGCGATAACCAACTCGGCATCCTCTGCACCCGCTTGCTTTAATACATCAGGGTGACAGCCATTACCAATAACAACTTGCAAGTCCATTTTATCTTGTAATTCATGCAAGGTTTCTGCGTTGGTATCAATGAGCGTAATATCGTTACGCTCACCAACAAGATTTTCAGCTAATGTTCCGCCCACTTGCCCTGCGCCAATTATTATTATTTTCATAAGTTAACTTTCATTTTTAGTCTTTAAGCGGCAAGGTTGAAAGATCATCAGAGCCTATATTGTTTTTTCTAATTTAGCGTAATAAAAACCGTCCATTGATTGCTCATTTGGCAAGATTTGCCAGCCTATGTCGGTTTTTTCATTTGTTATTGGTACTAATTTAGCATTGTTATTCTCAGATAAGAACTCTTCTATCTGTTGAATATTTTCTTCGGGTAAAATACTACAGGTTGCATAAAGCAAAATACCGCCAGGTTTAAGTAAAGACCAAATGTTTTTTAATATTTGTTGCTGCAATATTGCCAGTTTTTCAATGTCTTCTGCTTTTCTCAACCATTTTATATCGGGGTGGCGACGAATTACACCGGTAGCCGAGCAGGGGGCGTCGAGTAAAATACGGTCGAAAAGTTGTCCATCCCACCATTCTTGTGAAGCAGCATCAGCAGTAATTACCTCGGCTGATAAGTTAAGGCGCGATAAGTTTTCTTCTACTCTTAATAAACGACTTTCTTCAATATCAATGGCCGTCATTTTTGCTAAGTCAGGGGTTAATTCTAGAATGTGGCAAGTTTTACCACCTGGGGCAGCACAACAATCAAGCACAAAGTCACCCGCTTGAGTATCGAGTAATATCGCGGCTTGTTGAGCCGCACCATCTTGAACTGAGATCCAACCATCAATAAAGCCAGGAAGCTTATTAACATCTACAGCAGCAACGAGTTTAATCGCTGATGATTTATCGTCAACGAGTGCTACAGGGATTTCTGCTTGCTCGAGTAAAGCTAAATATTCAGTCACATTATGGTGGCGTTGATTGACTCTTAACCACATCGGCGGTCGCTCTAAATTAGCATTAAGAATTTCTTGCCATTGATCAGGGTAAGCGTTTTGTACCTTTTTGATAAACCAGCTTGGGTGTGAATATTTTATTGGATCAGGTAACTTCGCTGCGATTTCTGCTGCATCGTCTTTGGCTAGGTTACGTTGAACATTACGTAAGACACCATTAATTAAACCTCTTAAAAAGTCGCACTTTAAAGGTTTTGTTGCTGCTACTGTTTCACTTACCGCCGCGTGGTCAGGAATGCGCGTATGCTTTACTTGATATATGCCCACTAGAATAAGAAAGTGGCCAACCCGTTGTTTACCTTTTAATGGCTTATCCATTAACTGGCGTAAGTCATATTCAAGTGCCGGTAAATACCGTAAAACGCCGTAACAAAGTTCTTGTAAAAGTCCTTTATCTTTACCTTCTACTTTTGCTTGAGCTTTGGGTAACTCATCGCTAAGGCTTCTGCCTTTATCAACAACAGCAAAACAACACCTTGCCGCTAGGGCTCTAATATTAGTCGCCATTATTGTTCACTCATGTTGTTTGCAGTTAAATTATTGATATGGCTGTTTTCAGCAAACCATAGTGCTTTTCCGTTTAAAATATCACGCACTGGCATTGGCTTTTTACCGGGTAATTGCAATGATTCTAAGCACAGTGAACCTGAAGTTGTAGCAACAGTAACGCCGTTTTTATTTGCCGAAATTATTGTTCCAGGCAGGCAACCATGAGCCTCATCAGTATAGCTGGCTTGCCAAACCCGAATACGATGTTCGATATTTTTTTCATCAGTAAAGGTAAATTGTGCAACTGGCCATGGTATATAAGCACGAACTTTACGATGAAGTTCTACAGCGGGTAATTGCCAATCTAATTCTGCTTCATCTTTATCAAGTTTGGCCGCATAGTTAGCTAAATTATTATCTTGGGGCTCGGCGCTATGCTTGTTCTCAGCCATTAAATCAAGCGTGCTTAGTAAAGCAATAGGGCCGATATCGGCTAATTTTTCATAGAGTGTGGCGCTAGTATCTTGTTGAGTAATTTCACAGGTTGCTTTAGCTATCATGTCTCCGGTATCTAAACCTTTGTCCATCTGCATAATCGTCACACCTGTTTCTTTATCACCGGCCTCTAATGAACGTTGAATAGGTGCGGCGCCACGCCATTTTGGCAATATCGAGCCATGTACATTTACACAGCCTAAACGCGGCGCTTCTAAAATAACCATTGGCAATAATAAGCCGTAAGCGACAACAACCATAATATCAGCATTATAACTGGCTAGCTTTTCTTGATCGCCAGCGTCTTTAAAATTAACTGGTTGCTCAACAACAATACCATGCGATAAAGCGAGTTCTTTGGTAGCACAAGCGGTTAGCTTTTTACCACGTCCAGCACGTTTATCGGGTGGACAGTAAACCGCGACCACTTCATGATGAGAGTTAATTAGCGCCGCCAGATGTTGTGCAGCAAAGTCTGGCGTGCCAGCAAAAATAATTTTAAGAGCTTTTGACAAAGTTTTATTCCGAATTATATTAATAAAAACAATAATTAATTGTTGGCTAAACGAGCTTCTTTTTCTAGTTTTGCTTTTATCCGCTGGCGTTTTAATGGTGATAGATAATCAACAAATAACTTACCATCTAAATGATCTAATTCATGCTGTATACAAACTGCGAGTAACTCAGTTGCATTTAAGGTAAAGGCTTGTCCTTCACGATCGAGCGCTTTCACGGTAACTTCTGTGTAGCGGTCAACTTTTGCGTAACAACCGGGCACAGATAAACAACCTTCTTCATTGATTTCGGTCGTATCACTATGGCTAATTATTTCTGGGTTAATCAAGACATAAGACTGGTCTTCGTCTTCTGAAACATTAATGACGACAATACGTTGATGGATATTGACCTGGGTGGCAGCTAAACCAACACCGTTCTCTTCTCGCATGGTCTCAAACATGTCATCAATTATTTGTTGTACATCACTGTTAATATCTTCTACAGGTAACGCTTTAGTGCGCAAGCGTTCGTCAGGAAATCTAAGTACGTTTAAAATAGTCATAAATATTCAAATAATTCGCGAAATATCGCATTGAGTGTTATGTTTCAATTTTAGCTATTAAATATAATTAATAATAGTGGTTTAGGCTAAAAGCTTAATATATCTGTTTAATAGGCGAACTATCATGCTAATACGTAGTTTTTTGTTAATACTCTGCTTATCTTTTTCAGTATTGGTTACTGCTGATGAGTTAACATTAAATAAAAATGCCCCAAAATCTTACTTTGTTAAAAAGGGGGATACTTTGTGGGATATTTCAGCAATATTTCTCAAGCAGCCTTGGCTCTGGCCAAAGTTGTGGCGATTGAATCCTGATATTGATAATCCTCATTTAATTTATCCTGGTGACGAGCTTCGTTTAGTTTTTGACGAAAAAGGGCAACCAATGTTAGTGCGAGGAAAGCCTGAACTTAAATGGTCGCCCCGAGCACGAGTTAAATTAAAAGATCAATCTGCTATTTCAAGTTTATCCTTGGACGTGATTGCGCCTTATATTAATTACAGTAGCATTTTATCTGAAGATGACATTGCAAAGCTCCCTTATATACTAGGGAGTGATGAAGGTTATAACTCTAGTATTGACGGCTTTAATCTCTATGTAAACGGCGAATTAGAGTTAGGCAAAGGTTATGGTATATATCAGAAAGAAAAGCCTATTTATGACCCTGAAACACAAGAACTTTTAGGCTACAACATTAGTGTTGTAGGTACCGGAAAAGTCTTACGCACCGGTGATATTGACAATAAAGTGCCTGCTACCTTGTATGTCGATGGCGTTAAAGAAGAAATTCGTTCCGGTGATTTCATTCTGCCCGTCAATGAAAACCAACAATACCCGTCATTTTTTAGTCTAAAGCCAGCGACTAAGTCGTTACGTGGACTAATTATCAACAGTATGAGTGGGTTAAGTGAATTTGGAAAACTCGACGTCGTAATGATTAATCGTGGCGCCGAACATGCCGTTGAGCAAGGAGATATTGTTTCGGTAAAACGAATCAGCCCAGGTGTTGTTGAAACAAGTAACGGCCCAACGTATAGCAAAGATGCTTCACGGTGGAATCGTATGGCAAATGTTGAGAGCTCTGATTATAAAATGCCAGAAGAGGTTGTTGGCGAAATGATGATTTTTAAAGTGTATCAGCAAGTGAGTTTAGCGCTCGTTATGCGTTCAAGTAAACCGCTTCGATTACAAGATATTATTACTTCACCCGTGGAAAACTAACCAACAGGCAATTCATCTTAATTTACAAGTAAAACCGCTGTACTTAGGGAGAAGACAGTGACAATAAAGTATAATTTAGCTGTTATCCCTCAACAGGGTGATGAGTATAAAAAGAAAAGCGCGAGTCACTTTTGGCTGGCGCTTAAGCTTATACCACGCCTAGCTATCGATAAAAAATTAAGACTTGTTGAACTCTTTGGGGTAGAGCAGCTTTTTCATTCCTCACAAGAACTGTCATCATTAAACCTTACTCAAAAACAGATAGCGGCGATTAGATCTCCTGATTGGCAAAGAATTTCTGAAATTATTGCCGCCACTGAACGATGTATTAGTGCCATTATTCCTTTTGTTGACTCTCGTTACCCTTCACAGTTAAAGCAAATTTATGATCCGCCATTGGTTTTATTTGCCCAAGGAAATATTAGCCTATTAAACCAAATGCAAATTGCCATGGTCGGTAGCCGAGATGCCAGTATTAATGGTCGAGAGAATGCGTTTAAATTTGCACAACAGTTAGCAAATGCTGGATTAGTGGTCACGAGTGGTTTAGCGCTAGGTATAGATGGCGCCGCTCACCAGGGAACGTTATCGGCAGGAGGTAAAACCATCGCGGTTGTCGCGACCGGTTTAGATCAGGTCTATCCAGCAAGACATAGATTATTAGCAAAAAACATTCTAGACAATGACGGTGCTATTATCAGTGAATTTCCTCCAAACACCCCACCTAAGCCAGGTTATTTCCCCAAACGAAATAGATTGATTAGTGGTTTAAGTGTGGGGGTGCTGGTGGTTGAAGCCACTATTAAAAGTGGCTCTTTGGTAACCGCTCGTTGCGCCATAGAACAAAATCGTGACGTGTTTGCTATCCCAAGTACCATTAATAACCCACAAGCTAAAGGGTGTCACTGGCTGATTAAACAAGGTGCTAAACTTGTCGATAATATTGCCGATATAGTTGATGAATTAGATCTACTGCCACAAAGAGGTCTACACTTAACGATAAACAAAGAGAAAGAACAACGCTTAGAAAAAAGTCAAAAACAACACTTGTTTAACGATTCATTGTTAGCTAGTGTGGGTTATGAAATCACCCCCGTAGATATGGTGGTTTCACGAAGCAAATTACCGATAGATGTCGTACTAACTCGGTTAACAATGTTAGAGCTTAAAGGTCTGGTTGCTACGGTTCCAGGGGGTTACCTAAGAGTAAAATAGGGGCTAATTATGTTTGATATACTGATGTATCTTTTTGAAAACTATATACATAGTGAAGCCGAAATCATGGTGGATCATGAGTCATTAACGGATGAACTTACCCGAGCAGGTTTTCATCAAGACGAAATATATAAAGCGCTAAGTTGGTTAGAAAAGCTAGCAGCACTTCAAGACACCGATGCTTATCCGTATTTAACGCGAGTAGGGCGTCGCTCAGTACGTGTCTATGTTGATGATGAAATGCAATTACTTGATGTTGAGTGTCGAGGTTTTCTTTTATTTTTAGAGCAAGTGAATGTCCTAGATTTTACCACACGAGAAATGGTTATTGACCGCGTGATGGAGTTAGATACTAAGTTCTTCTCGATTGATGATTTAAAGTGGGTGGTACTTATGGTGTTATTTAACGTGCCAGGTAAAGAAAATGCTTACTCGCAAATGGAAGATCTTATTTTTGATGAGCAAGAAGGTCCATTACATTAAGTGTCAATCGTATAACTCGCTTAAGTTTGGCTAATCGTGGCATAATAACGTTAACAATATTCTAGTGATTGCATTATGCCTAATTCTGATAAACCCTTATTTTCACAGAACGAACATGCTTTAGAAAAAGCGTATGAAGTGTGCCCAGAATGTGGCAGTGAAATTGTTATAAAGAATAGTAAGTCGGGAAAGTTTTTTGGTTGTGCTTCCTATCCTGCCTGCGATTTCACTCGTCCAGTTGTTGAACACGAACGTGTCGAAGATAAAATTTTAGCTGGAACTGAATGCCCAGAGTGCCAACATGAACTTGCGGTTAAACAAGGGCGATATGGAATGTTTATCGGTTGTTCCAATTATCCCCAATGCCATCATATTGAAGATACTAGTGGTCAAGAAGACGTTGGCGTAGCTTGCCCACAGTGCCAGAAAAAGGGTAAGCAAGCCGAATTAATTGAGCGTACCAATCGCTATGGAAAAACATTTTATTCTTGTGAACAATATCCTAAATGCAAGTATGTCCTTAATTATCCACCCGTTGCTGAAAATTGCCCTGAATGCCATTGGCCGATATTAGTGAAGCGTAAAATGGCGAGTGGTAACGTCATAATCTGTCCAGAAAAGAAATGCACCTATAAGCGTAAAGAGATATAATACGCGCAATTATTTAACTAAACTTCTGGAGAGACAAAATGTCATCAACTTTTGTTGCAATTTTAATGGGTTCAGATTCTGACCTACCTGTTATGCAAGCAACCATCAGCGTTTTAAAAACATTTGGTATTGAACATGAAGTACGTGTTCGTTCAGCACATAGAACCCCTGATGCTGCTAAAGCTTACGTAAAAGATGCCGAAGAACGTGGCTGTAAAGTCTTTATATGTGCTGCAGGTTTAGCGGCTCATTTAGCTGGTGCTGTTGCAGGAATGACCACACGTCCAGTTATTGGTGTTCCAATTGATAACGGACCATTACAAGGTCATGATGCCTTACTTTCAACGGTTATGATGCCTGGTGGAATACCGGTTGCAACAGTTGCTATTGGTAAAGCTGGTGCAAAAAATGCGGGTTATTTAGCCGCACAAATATTAGGTGTTGCTGATCCGTCTATTGCAGAAAAAGTAAAAGCAGAACGCGCTGCTAATGTTATTGCTTTACTTGCAAAAGATGAAGCGATGCAAGAAAAATTAACATAAATTTTATGTGTTATTTGAGAAACCAGCTACTTGCTGGTTTTTTTATGTCCAAAATTTACCCTGATATTTTTGTTTAGCTAAAATATAAATATTCCGCTAGATATTTACTGCGATCGAATGTGAATACCCCAATTCCCCCATTAGACCAAAGGATAATTTTTATACGCAATAATAGGCGTAAACTATCCTCAGTAAGTGCAGAAGTTAAGTAGCACTAAATAGCTACCAGCACCGTAATATAATGAGGAAAGTCGATGAACAATATTTATGACCAAGGCTTAGACAAAGTTGCAGCCAATAGCCAGCCTTTAACACCGATTAACTTTTTAAATCGAACCGCCGACGTACATCCTGAACGCGTTGCCATCATTCATGGTAAACAAAAAATTACTTATCGTGAATATCGTAATAATGTTAGACGCTTAGCCTCTGCATTAATGCAACGCGGTGTTAAGCCCGGTAATACAGTAGCCATCATGGCGGCTAATATTCCTGCCTTTCTAGACGCCCATTATGGTGTGCCGTTAACGGGTGCAGTATTACATTCTATAAACATTCGTTTAGACGCTGAAAGTATTGCTTTTCTTTTCGACCATGGCGAATGTGATGTACTCTTAACCGATACGGCATTTTCTTGTGTGGTAAAAAAAGCACTAACCTTATGTTCACGTCAACCGTTGATTATTGATATCGACGATGTAATGAGTGAAGGCGGTGAACGTTTAGGTTGTGTTGAGTATCAAGACTTACTTGCCGAAGGTAATGAAAATTTCACCGGAAATTTAATTCATGATGAGTGGCAAGCGCTGGCGTTAAATTACACATCAGGGACAACGGGTAACCCAAAAGGTGTGGTCTATTCACATCGCGGCGCTTATTTAAATTCGCTGGGTAACAACATGATCTGGCCATTAGGCAATAACTCAGTGTACCTATGGACACTGCCAATGTTCCATTGTAATGGTTGGTGTTTTCCATGGACTGTTGTTGCTGTGGGTGGAACACAAGTTTGCTTAAGGCAGGTAGAAGTTGGCGCAATCATTGAAAGTTTAATTGAACATAAGGTCAGCCATTTTTGTGGCGCGCCAATCGTCTTAAATATGATTTTAAATGCAGACCAAAAGTTACTGGCAAAAGTACCACGTGGCATAAATATCATGACCGCGGGGGCTCCGCCCCCACCATCCGTTATTAAAGGGATGGAAGCAATGGGGTTTGATATTACCCAAGGCTATGGTTTAACTGAAGTTTATGGGCCTTGTGTGGTAAGTGAGTGGAAAGATGAATGGAATGATAAAAGCGATGATGAACGAGCAGCGTTAAAAGCACGTCAAGGTGTACGCTATCCTACACAAGAAGAAGTCGATGTATTAGACCCTGAAACTATGCAGCCCGTCCCTTGTAATGCTGAAACGGTTGGTGAAATTATGTTTCGTGGTAATAGTATGATGAAAGGTTATCTAAAAAATGAGAAAGCGACCAATGAAGCATTTAAACATGGCTGGTTCCATTCTGGTGATTTAGCCGTTAAGCATCCTGATGGTTATATTGAAATAAGAGATCGTTCTAAAGATATTATTATTTCAGGTGGAGAAAATATATCTTCAGTAGAAGTCGAAAGTATTTTATATCAACACCCTGATATATTAGAGGCAGCCGTTGTCGCTAAAAGCGATGAGAAATGGGGGGAAACTCCATGTGCCTTTGTTTCATTAAAGCGAGGCCGAAGCGCTACAGAGCAAGATATCATCAGTTTTTGTCGAGAACATATGGCTACATTTAAAGCCCCTAAGAAAATTGTGTTTAGTGATTTACCAAAAACGTCGACAGGTAAAGTGCAGAAGTTTATTTTACGTGAAAAAGTAAAAAGCCTCTCATAACTATCAAGTGTTTAATTTTGGCGATAAAATTATTTTTATCTGAAATTAAACACTTATTTTATCTGTTAGATAAACGCCGTATAATCATAAAATAATCCTTTAATTTTCCATTATTATTTATGATGACTTCTGCCGAAGAGGCTTACAGCCAAGGTGGTATTATTGCTTATCCAACCGAAGCTGTTTTTGGCCTAGGTTGCGATCCAGATAATTTACTCGCAATTGAAAAATTACTTAGCATTAAAAACCGCTCTCCAGAAAAGGGCCTCATTTTACTAGCGGCTAACTACTCTCAATTACTCCCTTATATTGATGACAGTAAAATACCGCAAGATAAACGCTTGAGTATACTTTCTCGCTGGCCTAACGGTATTACTCAATTATTGCCAAAAAATAGCAATACCCATCGGCTACTTACTGGAAAATTTTCCACCATAGCCGTTCGATTGACTAGCCAACCTGATGTAGTAGCGCTATGCAACAAGGTAAATAAACCGATTGTTTCTACCAGTGCTAACCTATCGGGGGAGGAGCCGGCAAGAACTTGGCAAGACGTTGAAGAAACTTTGTCAGCTGAAATCGATTTCATCATAAAAGGTAGTACTTTAGGGTATACTCAACCTTCAAGAATAATTGATGCACTGACCGGAGAGACAATTCGAGCATGAGCCAAGTAAGCATAGAAACAGTCATTGAATTTTTAAAATCACTGCAAGACAATATTTGTTCAGCATTAGAAGCCGCCGACGGTAGTGGGCAGTTCGTTGAAGATAACTGGATACGCGCTGAAGGCGGTGGTGGCCGTACTCGAGTATTAACCGACGGGACTGTTATTGAACAAGGTGGTGTAAACTTTTCAGAAGTCTCTGGTGATAAGTTACCCCCATCAGCGAGTGCTCATCGACCTGAACTAGCCGGTAGAACCTGGCGAGCTTGTGGTGTTTCATTAGTTATTCACCCTAAAAATCCTTATATTCCAACGTCACACGCTAATGTACGATTTTTTATCGCTGAGAAAGAAGGTGAGGAACCTGTGTGGTGGTTTGGTGGTGGTTTTGATTTAACCCCTTTTTATCCTATAAAAGAAGATGTTGTTCATTGGCACCAAACGGCAAAATCACTTTGTCAGCCTTTTGGTGAAAATGTTTATAATGAGCATAAAAAATGGTGCGATGAATATTTTTATTTAAAACACCGAGATGAAACGCGTGGTGTTGGTGGTTTATTTTTTGATGATTTGAATCAATGGGATTTTGATACTTGCTTAAATTATATTAAAGCTGTTGGGCAAGGCTTTGTTGACGCTTATGTTCCGATTATCGAAAAAAGAAAGCACATTGAATTCTCTGAGCAACAACGTCAATTTCAATTATATCGCCGTGGCCGTTATGTTGAGTTTAACTTAGTCTTTGACCGAGGAACCTTATTTGGTTTGCAGTCCGGTGGGCGTACAGAATCGATATTAATGTCGATGCCGCCACTTGCTCGTTGGGAATATAATTATCAGCCCGATCCAACAAGTCAAGAAGCTGAACTGGCTCAGTACTTAGTACCGCAAGACTGGTTAGCTCAATAATTATTATCATTTATAATACTTCAGCTAGATTTTTTGAACGCCGATTGAACGAGAAGCCTAAAGCTTCTCGTGTTTCTGTCAATGACATTAGCTGTTTTATATTTGCGTCACCAAGCTTACTTGCCACTGTTATTTACCTCTACTCCCCTCTATTTGTAAAATATTTAAATAAAAGTTAAAACAACGCAACTTTATTGCGCTAGGTCATGTTTTTATTTTTAAGTCTCTATAGAATCCGTTTCATTAAATACCCACAAAATAAACAGGGACTTTGCACATGAAAAAACGTTTACTTACTTTAGCTGTTTTAGCTTCTCTTTCTGTAACTGCCTTTGCTGAAGATTATAAAGCCGGAGATTTTGTTTTCCGTGGTGGTGCGACTATGGTTAACCCAGATAGCGGTAAGTCAGGGGTTTTTGTTGAAGCATTAGGAGGTAACACGCCATTATCTCTTTCTGTTGATGACAATACTCAACTTGGCTTAAATTTTATTTATTTCTATGATAACAATTGGGCAATAGAAGTTTTAGCTGCAACACCATTCGCCCATGATGTCATTATTCACGATCAACAACGTATCTCTGCCGGACTGTTTGGTGCGAACGTCGATGGTGCGACATTAGCGGAAGTCACACAGTTACCACCCACAATTAGTGCACTTTATTACTTTAACAGTGCATCGAACATTAAACCTTATGTGGGTGTTGGCATAAATTACACCATATTTTTTGATGAAAGTTTTAAAAGTACACCTGAATCCTTAGGTTTTAATGATTTAGAGCTTGATGGCTCATTCGGCTTATCGTTTCAAGTGGGCGCTGATTACTTAATAAATGATAAGTGGCACGTAAATGCTTCCGCTCGTTATATTGATATTAATGCCGATGCCTCGTTCAAAATTGGTGATATTAAAGGGTCTGCGTCAGTAGAAATTGACCCTATGGTTTATTCAATCATGTTGGGTTATAAGTTTTAGTATTATTAATAACACAAACTCTTAACAACCCCCTTTTAAGGCAGTCATCTTTTATATAAAGGTAACTGCTTTTTTTATATTCATCATGCCTTTATTACGATAACCTTAAGTATAATTTATTACCCAGTGCTTTCTATGGATCAATATCGCGTCTTTGGTAACCCTATCAAACAATCACGTTCGCCCATCATTCACCAATCTTTTGCGCAGCAAACTCAGCAGCAACTTAACTACCAAAGTGTATATGTAGCACTAGAGCTATTTGAACAAACAATCATTACTTTTATGCATAGTGGCGCTAAAGGTGCCAACATTACCGCTCCTTTTAAAGAACAAGCGATGGCATTATGCGATAAATTAACCGAGCGGGCTCAACTTGCCGGCGCGGTAAATACCTTAACGTTTACGGGTGGTAAAATATTTGGCGATAACACCGATGGGGAAGGGCTTGTACAAGACCTCCTTAATCATAAAATATTATTAAAAAATAGTCGTATTTTATTACTTGGTGCCGGTGGTGCTGCTAAAGGCGTGATTTTACCTTTATTAGCACAAGGACCACAGAAAATTGTTATCGCCAATAGAACAGTTAGTAAAGCCGAAGAGCTGATTAAAAAGTTTAACAACAATAAATTAACGGCTACAGGGTTCGATGCTCTGGGAGCAGAAAAGTTTGACCTTATTATCAATGCAACATCGGCAAGCTTAACAGGGAAAATTCCACCGTTATCAAAAGAGCTTATTGCTAATACCGACTGTTACGATATGGTTTATGGTAAAGAACTTAGTCCATTTTTAGCTTGGGCGAAAGCCAATGGCGCAAGTAATGTTATTGATGGTTTAGGTATGTTGGTAGAACAAGCCGCCGAAAGTTTTAGAACTTGGCGAAATGTTTCACCTGAAACCGCATCGGTGCTAAATAGGCTAAGAAAAGAGGATTAAGATGAACCAACAAATAATCTTCAACGATGATATAACTTATGATAACAACCAACAGGGCTGGATCTTTAGTGGATTACTCTCTGGTGAGCGTATTAATATTCTTATTAAGTGTACAAAGCATAATGTAATGAGTGATGCATTGAAATTTGATTTAGAAGAAATCGTTGAAGAGTGGCTCGACGATAATGAGCCACTCCTTGAAAGTCGAATAGAGCTGTACTATAAGTAACGGGCTAATAAATTATTATTGAGCAAGGTACTCATTCTTAAGCTCAACATAATTAATCGCAGACTGACTAAGAAATGCTTGCTCACTTTCTTTTAGTAATCTCACTTGTTTTACCGGGTTACCTACATATAGGTAACCACTCTCTAACGTTTTATGAGGAGGCACCAAAGAACCTGCACCAATAAAAACGTCACTTTCAATAATCGCGCCATCCATAATGATTGCCCCCATACCAACAAGTATACGATCTCCTAACGTGCAACCATGTAGCATGCACTTGTGACCAACGGTAACATCTTCACCTATAATGAGAGGATTGCCTGTTGGATTACCTGCGCTTTTACGGGTTACATGCAATACCGTACCATCTTGGATATTGGTTCTATTGCCAATGCTAATAGTATTAACGTCACCCCTAGCGGCGACCAAAGGCCAAATACTGACATCGTCACCCATAGATATATCTCCAACGAGTACAGCAGACTCATCAATATAGACCTTTTGGCCCAATTTTGGTGTGATTTTATTGTAGCTACGTAATATAGTTTTATTCATAATGAGAATTAGGTTGTGAACTTGTGCATTAATATTAGCAAATATCGACTAAAGGTTGAAAAAATATCAGTTATAAACTGTATTAATATAAATGTTTAGTTTAACGAAAGAGTATCAGCTAATAGAAGTGTGGTTAATAAATGTGGTATTCGGTCGAATAAACCTCAATAAAAACGTGGCCTGTACGTTAATTAAGCGAACAAACGTTTATTTCAAACTTATTGCAAAAAAGGGTTGACGCCCAGCGAGAAATCTCTAGAATGCGCTCCAGTTCCAAGGGGTTCAGTCAAAACGAACCACGAAAGAGCTGTTTTGATAAGTTATCTACATCACTTTAGGGTAAAGTAGTTAACTTAACGTTTATCGATAAGGTTTGAATCTTCGAAAAGAAACTTCAAATTAAATTAAATAAAACGTTGACATCAAAACTGAGAAGCGTATCATGCGCATCTCGCTTCAGGCAAGGCCTGCAGCAACGGAGCAACGCTCC